>JBGVCE010000279.1:0-3637 GCA_045226235.1 Anaerobutyricum sp. | reverse complement strand
GTACGAGCGCGGGTCTGGGTTTCCAGATATTCACAGTCTTCCGCAATAATGGGAATGACACTTTGATTATCTTCCCATAGACAAATGCCTCCATCTTATGGTGGAGATATTGTAGCATAGAATGAATATACAGCCCAGTTATTTAAAAATCATTATGCCAGTTTAATCTAACCACTTGTTTCATATTCAGCCGAGACACTGTGCCGCCTGATGCATGAGCAAACAATGCCGATCTCGCACTGTACATATCTCATGCCATATCTAGCTGATTCAATATAACTCCCTAATGCATATACAGCAGATACGATCTGCATATCTCATACATGCTCAAGAGATGCGTATCTACACCCCTGATTCATTTCCAGTCGATACAGCTTCAACCTACATCTTCCTGTCTGCGCCCCTCAGTCATGCTCTTCCAACATCACCCAAAACATCTCTGAATAATCTCAATAATCCTCTCCTGCTGCTCCACCGTCATCTTATTATCACTCGGCAAGCACAAGCCTCTCCTAAAAATATCCGCACCTACATCAACTCCATCCCCGGCTATATAGGCATTGCTTCTCCCTCTGCCATTCCCCTCCACCGTAACAAAAGCATTACTCCTGTAAATCGGCTGCATATGCATGGGCTTCCATATCGGCCTTCCTTCCGCGCCAAAAGCAGCAATCGCAGCCAGAATCTCCCCGGGGCTTGACTTTCCTGCCTCGCGTGTCCATAACTCATCCTGCTCGCCTCTGACGTGGGGCGCCATAGCCTCCTCGTCGATCAATAAACAGCTTAGCCAGAAGTTGGGAATCGTCTTTTCTTTATCCCAAGGATTCATCTTAACCGGCAAATCCTTCAAACCTTCCTTATAACGCTCGTATATCCTCCTCTTCTGTTCTATATGTTCCTCCAGGTAAGGAATCTGTCCCCTGATCACACCCGCGACGATATTACTCATCCGGTAGTTATAGCCAATCTCCTCATGCTGATACCAGGAAGCCGCTTCTCTGCTCTGCGTACTCCATTTCCGGACTTTATCAGCATCATCCTTGGAATCAGTCAGGAACAACCCTCCGGCTGATCCCGTGATGATTTTATTTCCATTAAAACTGATCGCATTGTAATCGCCCAGTATGCCGGTCTCTACCCATTCATTTCCAAGCTTATACCTGGCACCCAGACTCTCTGCTGCGTCCTCCACTATCAATGCCCCATGCGCATCGGCTATTCTCTTTATCTCCTCCATCTTCGCGGGAGTGCCGTAAAGATGGGCTACTACGATCAGCCTTACATCCGGATACAACTCAAAAGCCTTCTCCAAAGCTTCCGGGGACATATTCCAAGTATCGGGCTCTGTATCAATAAACACTGCTTCGCCATCTTCATAAGCCACAGGGTTTATACTCGCGTCGAAAGTCATATCAGAACAGAATACTTTTTTCCCTTCCAGTGTTCCGTGATTAGGCCTCGCCTGTCCATACAGTCTCTCACCCGCTAATTTCGTCGCCAGATGAAGGGCAGCTGTACCACAGCTCAGTCCGACCGCGTACTTGCATCCCAGATACTCAGCCATCTGCTTTTCTACTTCATTGATATTCGCACCGACTGTAGAAACCCAGTTGGTCTGGATTGCTTCGTCAACCCACCGCCGTTCATCGCCGTGCATAGTCGGAGACGAGAGCCAGATTTTAGATTCGAACTTTTCAATTCCTTTAAAACGCGGATCATCCAAAAAATCCATCATTTACTCCCTTGTAATCTTCTAATCCCCTGTAAATCCGTATTTATACTTCAAGCATTTCTTCATGTATAATTCACTGGTACCGCCAAAGAAAAATAATGCGCTTGAATTCTCAAAAAGCAGGGTCTTCGGATCCTGCTTTTTGAGCCCTCAAACGCAGTACTTTTCAGATGCCTGAGAAGGATAGCAGATAAGTTTACTCTGCTCTTTCCCTCCGCTTTCCGTTTACTGTAAGTGAGGTCTTTCCGGATTATCTTTAAAGATCTTACACGGGGTTAAAAGAAGCTGATCTCCTCTCCTGTCTCTTTCTCATAGGACTGGACCCAGGCTTCATTGACATTATTCAGCTTGACAAGGTCCTCTTCAATTCTTACTCTAAGTACGCCTGTAGCTGTAGAAGTAATCTCTTTAACAACGTATCCCCCCGGCCAGGCCATGGCAGCCTGCTCGCCGTTCTCATAGTCCTGAGTTTTTCCCTTGTATCTGATCTGGACAGGGCCGTCCGTAATGGTCATCAGCTGATTGAACCCGATCGCCGAGGTAACCTGATTGTAACCGGAGAAGTCCTGTACACCGATTTCCAGGTCTTTGCATATTTTGCGCGCTGTCTCTCTTTGTTCCACAGACATGAGAGAATCCGCGATAATAGCAGTACGGACATTATATTTAGCTGCAGCATTAGGGATATCATTGAGGCCGCCTACAACAGGAAGTCCATAGAAAACAATGCCCTTCTCCTGATTGCGGCCGTCAATGACGCAGACAGGATGAGCAGCGTTATCTTTATCACTGTAAATCTGCTGGAGAAAGATCCGGGCAGACTCTCCTGCACCGATGATCATGACATTCACTGACCCGATATTTTTATTTCTGGTCAATCGGATATATTCGCCCTTAAGGATCCGATAGGAGAATCTGACTGCCATCATCAGCATAAACTGGATCATTGCGCCGAGGGCATAATAGGTCCTGGGCATTCTTCCGACCGTCAGGAGTGTCCCTGCAATCTGAATAACACAGGTTACTATGTTTGCTTTTATGATCCGGTTGGCGTCGTTGATTCCCGCAAAGCGCCATATACCGTGGTAGAGTTTGAAGAAAGCAAATACAATGATACAGCATACCGTATATCCCGGCGCAAAACGATAAAACAGGGGGATATAGGGAACAGCCTCAGGATTAAATTGATGGTTTACATAAAACCGCAGCAACAACGCCAGATAATAGGAAAAGTTGACAATAAAGATATCAACCAGGATCAAGCCAATCCGGAAGACCCATTTTATCAGGTTCTGATTTGTCTTCTGTTCGTTCTGCATTCAGACTCCTCTCTGTAGAGTGGTCATTAAGTGTAAAAAAACTCCAGTCCTCCAGGTTTGTAACCGGCTAAGACTGAAGATCATTCAAGTAATATCCGTCTGCGAGATAGAAAAGGATAGCTGGTCAATATCCTCTGTGCTGCCGTCTATAATAAATATTCTATAATAAATTATTAGAAACTATAAAGAGTATTCTTCAAAGCATGATCCCACAGGCATCTTTGAGACACAGACAGGAGAAAGGAAACCGGTCAGACTCCATTCTCGATCTCCTCCCCCTGCTATGTCATCATTTCCTACAGGAATGTTCAGGTATAGATCACTTGTAGATGATCTGGCCCTTGAAGCCTGCTGCGATGGCATTCTTTTTAATCCTGTTGAATGTGACCGGCGGGCAGCATTTGCTGCTGACGTAAATTTTCGCACCGCTGGTCAGTCCATTGAAACAGCCATCTTCAAACACTATACGGCCGGAATACTTGGTATCGCCATCAAGAGTGATGATCATGTTCGACTTCTTTGTGCCCTTAAAGCAATCCTTCTGCAGTGTGAAGAAGGAGCTGCTCAGATACAGTCTCTCGACATG
>JBGVCE010000278.1:0-3934 GCA_045226235.1 Anaerobutyricum sp. | reverse complement strand
GAAGATGAAAAAAAAGCCCTGATGACCAGATTAAAAAGAGTGGAGGGGCAGATTCGCGGTATAGAAAAGATGGTTGAGCAGGATCTGTACTGCCCGGATATCCTGATTCAGGTAAGTGCCGCTACCAGTGCCTTAAACAGTTTTACCAAAGTTCTTCTGTCTAATCATATTAAAGGATGTGTAGCTACAGATATCAAAAACGGGAATGATGAGACGATTGATGAGCTATGTAATGTTCTTCAGAGGCTGATGAGATAACATAGATTAAGTCCATTTTAAATATACAATAATATATACAATAATAAAAAATAATTGAAAGGAATAATTATGGATCAATATATTGTGACCGGGATGACCTGTGCCGCCTGTCAGAACCATGTGGAAAAAGCTGTATCAAAGGTTCCCGGCGTAGAATCCGTGTCTGTATCATTACTTACTAATTCTATGGCCGTGGAAGGAACCGCGTCGGCCGATGAAATCATCAAGGCGGTGGAGGCTGCCGGATACGGGGCACAGCCTAAAGGAGCAAAGAAAAATCAGGGATCAGGCAGCAGCCAGATGACTGTGGATGAGGATGTTTTAAAAGACAGGGAAACCCCGAAGTTAAAAAGACGATTACTGATGTCCGTAGGATTTCTGGTCCTGCTGATGTACATTACCATGGGCCATAACATGTTAGGCTTGCCCATCCCATGGTTTTTGCACCATAACCATATCGGACTGGCCATTATTCAGATGCTGATTGCCATCGTTGTTATGGTGATAAATGGTGCCTTTTTTACCTCCGGATTCAAAAGCCTGATCCGTCTGTCCCCCAACATGGATACCCTGGTTGCCCTGGGCTCCGGCGTTTCTTTCGGATGGTCTTTTTATATACTCATGAAGATGACGGTCATGATCAGCCTTGGAGCCTCCGGAGCTGAACTGATGGACCTGTATCATAATCAGCTTTATTTTGAGTCTGCCGCCATGATTCCGGCTTTGATCACCGTAGGAAAGACTCTGGAATCCCTGTCCAAGGGACGCACCACGGACGCCCTGAAAAATCTTATGAAAATGGCTCCAAAAACTGCTGTTCTGGAAAGGGACGGACAGGAAGTAGAGGTTGGCATAGAGGAAGTGGTCCTTGGAGATATTTTCATCGTAAAGCCCGGGGAATCCATACCCGTGGACGGAGTAATCGTAGAGGGAACTACCGCTGTGGATGAATCTGCCCTTACGGGTGAGTCCATTCCGGTGGATAAAGCAGTGGATGACCCGGTAAGTGCCGCCACCATGAACCAGTCAGGCTATATCAAGGCCAGAGCAACCCGCATCGGTGAGGACACCACATTTTCACAGATTATCCAGATGGTCAGCGACGCGGCTGCGACCAAGGCTCCCATCGCAAGGATTGCAGATAAGGTTTCCGGAATCTTTGTGCCTGCAGTGATCCTCATTGCCATAATTGTGACCCTGCTCTGGGTATGCACCGGTCACCCCCTGTCCATGGGTCTGGCCAGAGGAATCTGTGTGCTGGTTATCTCCTGCCCCTGCGCCCTGGGTCTGGCTACTCCTGTGGCCATCATGGTTGGAAACGGCATGGGCGCCAAAAACGGCATTCTGTTTAAGACAAGCGAATCTCTGGAGAACAGCGGAAAGATACAGATCATTGCCCTGGATAAAACCGGTACCATAACCGCCGGAAAACCGGAGGTAACCGACATCATTCCGGTGGAAGGAATCACGGAAACAGAGCTGTTGGCAAAAGCTTATGCCCTGGAGAAAAAAAGCGAACATCCCCTGGCAAGAGCTATCGTCTCCCGGGGAGAAAACGACGGAATACAGGCTTCCGACGTGACAGATTTTGAGGCGAAAACCGGAAATGGACTTCGCGCAAAACTAGATGGAAAAGAACTGCAGGGAGGATCTCAGAAGTACATTGCATCCCTGACAGCCATACCTGCCGAACTTCAATCCGCCTCAGACCGGCTGGCAGGAGAAGGCAAAACTCCCTTGTTCTTCGAAGAAGATGGGAAGTTCCTTGGAATCATTGCAGTTGCAGATGTCATCAAGGAAGATTCTGCTCAGGCAGTGGAAGAATTACAGAGGATGGGCATCGAAGTTGTCATGCTTACCGGAGATAATGAGATGACAGCCAAAGCCATCGGCTCTCAGGCCGGCGTGGATAAGGTAATTGCAGGAGTCCTGCCGGATGGAAAAGAGGCAGTGATCCGCGATCTTCAGACAAGGGGTAAGGTAGCCATGGTAGGTGACGGAATCAATGATGCTCCCGCCCTGACCCGGGCTGACACAGGCATCGCCATCGGCGCCGGCACAGATGTGGCCATCGATTCCGCTGATATCGTATTGATGAATTCGAAACTGACCGATGTTTCAGCAGCCATCCGATTAAGCCGTGCCACTCTGCGAAACATTCATGAAAACCTTTTCTGGGCCTTTGGATATAACGTCATCCTGATTCCCATCGCGGCCGGCGTCTTCCGCAATCTTCAGATCAGCCCTATGTGGGGAGCTGCTGCCATGTCCCTGTCCAGCTTCTCCGTATGTATGAATGCTCTGCGGCTGAATCTTTTTAAACTGCATGATTCATCCCATGATAAGCCCTTAAGGGTGAGAGCACTTCCGGACAAAGGCAATGAAGACATCGTCGTAGCGGAGAATGCGTTTAATGGCAGAGAAACCATCTGTCCTCTCCCACCGGTATCCGATGAAGGATCTGAAGAACAGCATATAAAACATGCTGTCCTCACCGTGGAAGGCATGACCTGCGGACATTGTGAAAAACGGGTAAATAAAGCCCTGGAAGCTCTGGATGGGATTCTGAGTGCCAAGGCTGATCATACCACCGCTACGGTGGATATCACATATATTAATAATCTGCCGGAATCTATGATTGCAAAAGCTATCGAGGATGCGGATTATACCTATGTAGAGATAAAAACAAAGGAGGAAAAAACCATGAAAAAAACAGTTAAGATCGAAGGTATGATGTGCGGACATTGCTCAGGTGCAGTAAAGAAGGCCCTGGAGCAACTGGAAGGAATTGAAAGTGCAGTGGTATCCCACGAGGATGGAACTGCTGTAATCACCATGAATACTGAGGTATCTGAAGAAGCCATCAAGAAGGCGATTGAAGATAAGGATTACAAGTATGTAGGTATCATCGGTTAAGGAATACCCTTTTTCCGATACATAAAGACAGAAAGGACATCCCTTTCCGGGAATCTCAGGATAAGAGATTCCGGTAGGGATGTCCTTCATTTATTATCATTTATTATTATACTGCCTGGGCAGGCTCCTGTTTCAGGAGTATGCCGGTTCCTAACAGCAGCTGGTCCACATTTTCCACCGGAATAATCACCAGCTGGTCTTTCACCTCTTTTGGCACATCTTTCAGATCATCCAGATTATCTTTGGGAAGAAATACTTTCTCCACCCCTGCTCTCTGGGCAGCCATCAGTTTCTCAGGCAGGCCTCCTATAGGAGTCACGGCGCCTCTTAGGGAAACCTCGCCGGTCATGGCTATACCGGGGAAGACCGGAGTTCCCGTTACCAGGGATGCCAAAGCGGTGGTCAGAGTCACCCCTGCAGAAGGGCCATCTTTTGGAACAGCCCCCTCCGGCACATGGATATGCAGGTCATTTTCCCGGAAGAGATCTGCTTTCTCCGGAAACTTACTCTTCACGATACTCACTGCGATCTGGGCGGATTCTTTCATAACATCCCCCAGCTGCCCTGTGATAATGATCTTCCCGTCTCCCTTTGTAAAAAGAGTCTCAATATACAGGATCTCTCCACCCACCTGAGTCCATGCCAGTCCTGTAACCACTCCTGCCTTAGGTTCCTTAAGAATCCTGTCATGGGTGTTGGGCCTCATATCCAATTCCTCTCTAAGCATCTCCGGAGTAATCGAATATACGGTATCCATCTT
>JBGVCE010000277.1:0-10081 GCA_045226235.1 Anaerobutyricum sp. | reverse complement strand
TTAAAACCGGTTTTTCACTGCCCTCATTATAGCGAAATGTAACATGATCAAAGATAATCTCACCGTTCGGGACTTCATAGATGGGATTTTCGGGATTTACGATATCCGGCTCTTCCGTAAGAACCTCACAGATACGTTCCCCGCTGGCCTGACTCATGGAGAGCATGACAAAGACCAGGGACAGCATCATCAGATTCATAAGGATATTCATGCAATAGGTCAGCAGCATCATCAGTTCACCGGTGGTTAGAGTGTTCTGGATGATCATCTTGGCTCCCAGCCAGCTGATCAGCAGAATACAGCTGTAGATGGCCATCATCATCACCGGAGCATTAATAGCTACGATTCTTTCCGCCTTACAGGCAATCCGGTATAAGCCGTCACATGCCTTCTCAAAAAGACTCTTCTCATGCTCCTCACGAACAAAAGCCTTTACCACACGGATGGCCGTTACATTCTCCTGCACACTGGCATTGAGGTCATCGTATTTGCGAAACATCTGAGTAAAATATTTCATGGCATTCATGACGATGAAGACAAGGATACATCCAAGGATCACAACCGCTGCCAGATAGACACTTGCCAGGCGTGCATTAACATAAAATGACATGGCCATGGCACAGATGAGACTTAAAGGTGCCCTGAAACACATACGCAAAATCATCTGATAGGCATTCTGAAGGTTTGTAACATCCGTCGTCATTCTTGTAATCAGACTGGCGGAACTAAAGCGGTCAATATTGGAAAAAGAAAAGGTCTGAATCTTCTCAAACATGGTTTTTCGAAGGTTTTTAGCAAATCCGGCAGAAGCTTTCGCGCCGAAAACCCCGCCCATGATTCCACAAAAGAGTCCGAATGAAGCGGCGATGACCATTATGATTCCGGTCATCAATATGTGATTGATGTTCCCCTTCTCTACTCCATCATCGATGATGGAAGCCATCAGGAGGGGAACCAGCATCTCCATGATTACTTCCAGAATCATGAAGACAGGCGTGGCAAAGGAGGCTTTCTTATACTCCCCTACCTGCGCTGCCAGGATCTTAATCATGATATGATCTCCTTTCTTGCCGGTCTTTCCTGCCCGTATTATCTTTCCCGGGTTTTCGGATTACTACAAAAACACGAAAACGAACTGTTCGCCAAGGAACTGTTCGTTTTCATACATTAATTATAATTATGAAATTATAATTATGAAGAATAGGCAGCCATGAATTCACGAATCATATCATCGTTATCAAAATAATTGATCTTCATGGACGCTTTGACTTCCTTAAGAGTTTCTGAAGCTACTTCCCTGGCGGCTTCACTGCCTTTCTTCAGAATCTCATACACTGCAGGCAGATCCTGCTCCCACTGTTTTCTGCGTTCTCTGATGGGGGCCAGCTCGGCCTGAAGTACTTTATTCAGGAATTTTTTGACTTTTACATCCCCGAGTCCACCCCTCTTGTAATGCTCTTTCAACTCATCCAGATTATGGTATTCCGGCCAGAATTCTTCGAAATGTCCCTGATTGCTAAAGGCATCCAGGTAGGTGAAGACCGGATTTCCTTCCACATGTCCCGGATCCTCAACCCGTAGGTGGGTCGGGTCAGTAAACATAGACATGACTTTCTTCCTGACATCTGCTTCTGTATCGGAAAGATAGATGCAGTTCCCAAGAGATTTGCTCATCTTGGCTTTACCGTCGATACCCGGCAGTCTCAGGCATGCTTCATTATCCGGCAGTAAAATCTTAGGATCCACCAGCGTTTCTCCGTAGGTCGCATTAAATTTATGCACGATCTCTTTACACTGCTCCAGCATGGGCATCTGATCCTCTCCCACCGGCACAGTGGTTGCTTTAAAAGCGGTGATATCTGCCGCCTGACTGATAGGATAGGTAAAGAAACCTACCGGAATACTAGCCTCGAAATTCCGCATCTTAATCTCAGATTTTACCGTGGGATTTCTCTGAAGCCTGGATACGGTTACCAGATTTGAGTAATAAAAGGTCAATTCCGTCAATTCAGGTATCATGGATTGAATAAACAAGGTGGACTTTGAAGGATCCAGGCCTACGGATAAATAATCCAGGGCTACCTGCATGATATTCTGCCTTACCTTCTCAGGATGGTCCGCATTGTCTGTCAATGCCTGGGCATCTGCGATCATGATAAAAATCTTATCAAACTCCCCGGAATCCTGTAATTCCACTCTTCTCTTTAATGAACCCACATAATGACCCACATGAAGTCTTCCGGTGGGTCTGTCACCTGTCAATATAATTTTTTCCATCTTTTTTCCCTTTTGTCTAATATATTCTTATAATATTCTGATGGCCATACAAAACCAACAATAGTGATTATACTATATCAAGCCTTTTTGTCAACATCAGCCGTCTTATCTCTTCCTTTAGTTCTCTGGCTGTAAGGCACCTTGTTTCTTCTGTTTCTTCATCCTCCTCCAGCACCCTGTCAATCAGATATGCCAGGCTCTCAGGTATGCCGGAATTTCTCTGTCGGATCGGCACAATAGGCAGGTCATAGATCTCAATATGAGGCACCTTTTTAAAATTCCGGATTGCTTTTCCGGTAAGCATCTGATAATAGCTTGCCACAGCACAGAAAACATCCACATCCGGTTTCGCATAACGGTACTTCAGAACCTGTTTACGAGGAGCATAAAGGAAACTGGCCACAGTCTGCCCGGCCATGGTTCCTCCGCTCATCCCTGCAAGATCAAAAGCCTTCGCTAGCCCCAGATCCGATATCTTCAGGGTTCCATCACTGGAGAAAAGCATATTATCCGGTTTGATGTCTCTGTGTACAATTCCTCTTACCTTCTGGTCATCTCCATACTTATCCTGCACAATCAGCGGGGCATGGTGGATATAATCAAGCCCATCCAGAAGCTGAAGAAAAAGATCTGTGGCCTCCCTGATATTCAGAGTCCCTCTCTTTTTCAGAAGGTCCATAACAGAGCCATTGGGACAGTACTCCATAAGAATACACATATTCCCCTTTGTTTCGTCCACAGTATAGGTTTTTACTACATTTCGGTGATTCAGCTGCTTGGCAATGGAAGCCTCGCGGATAAACCAGCTGATGTGGGGTTTGTTTAATTTCACCTGTGGATGCATCTCTTTTAAGGCAAAATACCTTTTGTCCACCGGATCCTCCACCAGGTAGACTGTGGCAAATCCGCCTTCCCCAAGTTTCCGGATCTTCCTGTAATCCGCGGTTTTTCTCACTCTTTCCCTTGTGGCTATATCCGGAACAGATTTCTCATCGATCAGGATATCCACCCGGAACACTTCCAGTCTGCCCTCCGGTCCCAGACCGATCACATCCCCGCTTTTTACCTCATAGACAGGATAAGCTTCCTTTTCTTCCTCCCTGTCCTTTCCGGTCCTTCTCCTTCCGATCATATGCCCGTTAAGATAGGTTCCGTTTTTGCTGTCCAGATCTGAGATATACATCTTAGGAGGCCGGATATTAACCTTCGCATGAAATCTTGATATGGTATTCTCCCCCACAGGAGTCTGGATCGCCGCCTGAGAATGTCTGCCGATAATAATATCCGCACTTTCATGAAAGTTCCATGTACAGCCTTTTAACCTGCCCTGTATACAGGTAAACACAAAAGAGTCAGCCATAATTATTCCTCCGGCCTGTCACCTTATGGAAGCACCTCGATGAGAAGCATGGTAATATTATCTCTGCCACCCGCCTCACATGCTTCCTCCACCAGATCCGTAAGCACCTGATCCTGGGTAAGTTCTGATCCGATCAGCTCCTGGATCCTTTCTTCTGAAACCATATCCGTAAGCCCGTCACTGCAGATCAGATACCTGTCCCCGGGCATCAGTTCCTCCATATATACATAGGGACGGATCCGTAATTCTTTCTCGGGGATGCCGATGCATTGGGTCAAAGGGAATTTCCGATTTCCCACAAATTCTTTCCCAAACATTTTCTCATAGATTGCTCTCTGTGAATGCTCTTCAAAAATGGGTTCTAACTCATCCTGGCGCAGACGGAATACGGGAGTATCTCCCACATTACATATCACTATATCATCCAGGTGAAAGCATAACATAGAAGTGGTCGTACCCATTTTTTCATGAGTTTCTTCCATCTCCAGACAGATTGCCTTGTTGGCCTGAAAACATAACTGTTCCAGCAGATCCGGGATTTCTTCCGGATTCTCCCTGCAGACCATGGCGCAGTCGGCAGCCATCTTACCCATTATATAGGAAGCATGTTCACCTTTGGAATAGCCGCCCATACCATCAAACACCCCGCACAGCAGAGCTTTTTCCTCAGTATCAGCGGAAAAATGAAGAAGTTCTTCCGTTCCTTCGTGATCCTCGTCCAGGATCTGATCAAAGAAGAAGAGATTGTCCTCATTTTTCTCTCTGACCAATCCTTTGTTGCTGACTCCGGACGCGATAATCTTCATAATAATCTTATACCTCCGTTCAAGAATCTACTCTGTTAACCTTCCGAAAAATCCAGTCCGTTATCACCACATGGTGTGGCGTAATGTAGTTTGACCCATCCGGTTTTTCCCCCGTAATTCACTTTGGCCCAGCCATTCCAGTGTTCGATTTCATAAATCATGGTTCTTACGGGTATTTTGGTCAGTTTTCGGGAGTCTTCGCTCGGTTTTTCTCTCAGGTTGATTCCTTCGTTCTTTCCGTCTCCCCGTTCAATCTGCCAGATAAGAGAACTGTAGAATCCTGTGACATTCATATCTATCCAGCATTCCTTGCCGTTGTAATAGCTATGTCCCCATCCATCTTTAAGCTCATCTATACGAAATTCCGATCCATATGGGATATTCTCTGCAGTCACCGTTTTGGCAGTGGATTCCGGCTTAGAATGAACTTTGATCCTTTTCTTCGTCACGAATACGGTATCACCGTAATTATTACCCACATAAAAATATTCAATGCCGCCTGAGACATTACGGACATACTGATCCTTCACCCATCCGGTCTTGCCGCAGAATGCAATATAGTCCCAGGTGACTCCCCCCACGGATTTCCGACTAACCAGAGCACATGGTACCGCTTCAGGGATAGAGTCAAAGCTAATGCCATCCGGTTCCGAATAGAGAGCCACACCATCAAGCTGAAGACTTTTCAGTGTGACCACAGTGTTGTAGCTGCCCTCATCGAAGTCTTCCTGAGAGAACTGCACTTGGTCCAAATCTTCATCATCAATATCGCCGGGGTCTTCTCCCGCCTCTGAAGGATCTGACACTTCAACCTGGCTGGCCACATGAGTAGAAGTTCCTGCATCCTGACTGGTTTTATCCGGTTTCTCCCGGAGCTTCATCAGAAGAAGAATACCTAGTATCAGAATGGCAAGAGCCGCTAAGGCAAGTATGATCATAATGATAGGTGATGATTTTTTATCCGGCGGTGTTTGTTCCGGGGTTGTCTGCTTTATCCATTCCGAATTCCAGTCTCCCCCGGATGAATTGGCATCAGCCCCGGACCCGTCGAAAGAATGGTATTCCCCATCCATGACCGGCCTGTCAGAATTAGTCTCAAATTCTCTTCCCTGTCTGCGCCGTTTCTCCCGGGCTCTTCGTTGTTCTTCTGCCCGTCTCTGTCTGATCAAGGCCTCATTCCCTGCAGAGTAATCATCCCTGTCATCTCCATAAAGGAGCTGTGTTTTCTCCTCGGGATCCTCCCCCATATAACTGGTAGCATTATAGTCAGTATCCCATTTGGAGGAGTCATGATCATTATCCCAGAGCCCTACTGTTTTCATCTCTTCGTCTACTCCCAGATCAGGCTGTATATACCGTAAATCATTACGACAAAACCGGCAGTAATTGGCAAAATCCGGATTTTCATTTTTGCATTGTGGACATATCTTCATATCTATCTCTCCCTCTGCAAATGAATTGTATAATATCGTGTCTATCGGTTTTCTTTCATGTATATTATCTACTGATAATATTACCATAGATTTCCTGTTTTTCCTACCTGTTTTCGGGGATCTTTGCAATCGCTCTCACATATTAAAACGGGCAGAATATGAAGGATTTATTTCAGATAATGCATGGCATTTTTTCGCACCATATTCAAACTATCAAAAATTCATAAATAAATTCTGATATTCACCTATATTTCTTTGATTTTTTGTCTTAATCTTATAATTATGTCTTTAATAAGAATGCCAAAAACGAATTATCTCAAATAAAAAGTTGCATTTTTCACGGTTTTATTATATGATATCTATACTGTTGTATCTATATGGCAGAGAAGAGTTGATTATCGGACTCTTAAAATAAATATAAAAAAGGGGGAAATTAAATATGAACAATAAACAGTCCATGATGGAGTTGAGTAAAGAACTGGACCTCCAGTTTGATTCCCTCGTCGAAAACTGCATGTCCACCGGTGAATTTGACCATTCCCTTTATGCCACCTATGACGTAAAAAACGGTCTTAGAGAATCCAATGGTAAAGGAGTTCTCACCGGACTTACAGAGGTCTCTGATGTGGTAGCTGTCAGCAATGAAAACGGCAGACCATATCCAATCGACGGTCAGCTCTACTATCAGGGGATTAATGTCAGAGATCTTATTATCAAGAATGAAAACCGGCGATTTATGTTCGAGGAGACAACCTATCTGCTGCTCTTCGGTCATCTTCCCAACCCGGAAGAATTAGATCATTTCTGTAAGATTCTTTCCTCTTTAAGGGCACTCACAGGCCAGTATGTCAGAGATGTCATCATGAAATCCCCGCCGGCTAATCTGATGAACGCATTACAAAAATGTATCGTACTTCTGTACTCTTATGATAATAATCCGGACGACACATCCGTTTCCAATGTATTGAGACAGTCTTTACAGATTATCGCCAAGATGCCAATGATGGCCGTCTATTCCTACTATGCTTATAATCATTTTTATAATGATTCCACTTTTGTGGTCAGACCACCAAGGGAAGATTATTCCACCGCAGAAAATATCCTATATATGCTGCGTGAGGATGGAAAGTTCACAGAGCTGGAGGCATTGGTTCTGGATGTAGCTTTAGTTCTTCATGCGGACCACGGCGGCGGTAACAATTCGACCTTCACTAATCATGTGGTGACCACTTCCGGAACAGATACCTACTCGGCTGTAGCCGCCTCCATGTCTTCCTTAAAAGGACCCCGCCACGGCGGCGCCAACCTGAAGGTAATGCAGATGTTTGATGACATTAAAGAGCATTGTGCCGACTATAATGATGATCAGGCTCTGTCCGACTATCTTGTGGAGATTATGGAGAAAAGGGCTTTTGACAGAACCGGACTGATCTATGGTATGGGCCATGCCGTCTACACACTTTCCGATCCCCGTGAAGTGCTCCTGAAAAGATTTGCGGAGAGGTTATCCGTAGAATCCGGATTCCAGGAGGAATTCAAGCTCTATGATCGAGTGGAGAAGCTTGCCGGACATCTGATCGCCACCAGACGTCATCTTTTTAAACCAATCTGCGCAAATGTAGACTTCTACAGTGGGCTGGTATATTCCATCCTTGGAATACCAAGGTCCCTCTTCACCCCTATCTTCGCGATTTCCCGTATCTCAGGATGGAGTGCGCACAGACTGGAAGAACTGATCAACAACGGAAAAATTATCCGTCCTGCCTATCGTTACATCGGGGAACATCATCCCTATGTACCGATCAATGACCGTTAAAAAACCATTAGAAAAACCAGGATTGGTCCTAACCACTTCATGAGTGGTAAAGTGACCGTTCCTGGTTCTTTTTTTATTTATTAGAAATTAGAAATCTGAAAAAAATCTGTGAGAAAGTCTGCGATAGCCTCATTCCGGCTCTCTCCGATAATCAGGTCAGCAGCCTCCTTACATTGGGGGGATGCATTTGATACGGCCACCCCCAGCCCTGCCAGGGAAAGCATCTCACTGTCATTATCCCCGTCCCCAAAGGCAATCACCTGGTCCAGCGGAATTCCCAGAGTATTCATCAGAGTCTGCATGGCCTTATGTTTTCCTGAATCCTCATGGGAGATCTCAATCAGGTGGGGAACGCTGGCCGTCACATAGATATCATGAAAAGCTCCGTTGATCTCTCCCAAAATCCTGTCCCTTTCGGGGGGCAGAACAATCACGTCCAGGGCATCCAGTACCCCCGCATGATTCCTGATATATTCCTGTATGTCCGGCACTGGTTTTCTTGTGCTTTGAACATATTTTTTCTCAACATCACCCGGAATCCCGAAATCTGCAGGATCATTATAATAAGCCCGGGAAGTATAGGCCTGTCCTTCTACGAAGCACTCATAGGTGACATACTCTCCCTTCTGGTCCAGAAACGTGAATAGCCGGTCGGCAAAATCCTCCTTCAGGTTAAGCCTAAAGATCGTTTTTTGTGACGGAAGATGATAGATTGCTGCCCCATTTGACACAATCACATATTCAATCCCCGGGATATCCAGCACAGATTCCGGAAGAGAATGAAAAGCTCTGCCGGTGTTAGGGATCATCCTGATTCCCTGATCCATCAGATACAGAAGGTTCTTTCTGGTTTTAGGGGAAATGCTCTTATCCGGCATAAGTAATGTATGGTCAAGATCAAAGCAGATTGCTTTATATTTTTTGGTATTCAATCATATCACCTGCTTATCCTTCAGAATATCTGGATAAGAATGCCTTGGTTCTCTCCTGCTGCGGATTCTCGATGACCTGCCTTGCAGGGCCCTGTTCCACGATAATCCCTCCATCCATGAAAATGATTTCATCCGCCACATCTCTGGCAAAGGCCATCTCATGGGTTACAATGATCATGGTAGTCTTCTTCTCTGCCAGTCCACGGATAACCTTTAATACCTCTCCGGTAAGCTCAGGATCCAAGGCGGACGTCGGTCCATCAAAACAGAGGATATCCGGCTGCAGGGCCAGAGCTCTGGCGATAGCGACACGCTGTTGCTGACCGCCGGACAGCTGGTGCGGGTAATGGTAGGCACGGTCCGCCAGACCCATCTGATCCAACAGTTCCATACCCCTGGCATTGATTTTGCTAAAAACCTCCTTGCGGTTGGCTTTTGTCTCCGGCTTTTTCAACGCAGATAATTTATGTGCAAGTGTGACGTTTGTAAGGGCAGTATACTGGGGAAAGAGATGAAACGCCTGGAATACCATGCCAAAATGAAGACGTTTTTGAAGGAGTTCACTATCACTCATCTTGGTCTCCCCTGCCTTAAAGATCCTCTCTCCCTTTACAATGATCTCCCCCTGATCCGGTGTCTCCAGAAAGTTGAGACAGCGCAGCAGGGTGGTCTTTCCGGATCCGGAGGAACCGATGATAGCAAGGGCATGCCCCTGCTCCAGTGAAAAACTGACATCTTTTAACACTTTCGTGTGACCAAACTGTTTCTCAATATGATTTACTTCCAAGATTGCCATGTTTTCACCTCCTATTTAAAATAATCCAGTTTCTTCTCAATCAGGTTAAATATAATCGTAAGCACACCGACAAAGACCAGATAGAATACGCCGGTATAGAACAAAGGCCAGGTAATGCCGGCAGATTTCATGAAAGAATAGCCGGAAAAAGTAAGCTCATAGGCAGCGATAATCCTGGCCAGCGATGTATCTTTAACCAGAGTGATGATCTCGTTGGACATGGGCGGAACGATACGCTTGATCATCTGCAGCAAGGTGATATTCCAGAAGATCTCCCACTTGGTTAATCCCAGGACCTCACCGGCTTCCCTCTGTCCTACCGGAACGCTTTCGATTCCGCCACGGAAGATTACAGAAAAATAGCAGGAATAATTGATGGTAAATGCCACGACAGTGGCAGTGATCCTTCCTGTTTCATTTCCACTCCAGATATTATGGCCAAGCCACAGACCGGGGCCATAGAAGATAATGATGAGCTGCAGCATCAAAGGTGTTCCACGGATAATCCAGATGAAAATGTGGAGGATGGTTCGCAGCACTCTAAATTTGCTTCTGGATGCAATACCCAAAATCAGACCGATGGGTAAAGAAAACAGCAGAGTAAGTATAAAGATACGAAACGTGGTCCACAGACCACCCAGCAGTTGAACGGTTACACTCC
>JBGVCE010000276.1:0-3295 GCA_045226235.1 Anaerobutyricum sp. | reverse complement strand
GAAGAATGCTGTGGTATACCAGATCTACCCGAGAAGTTTTGCCGATTCCAACGGGGACGGAATCGGTGATCTTAAGGGCATAAGCGGAAAACTGGGATACCTCAAGGAACTGGGGATTGACGTTATCTGGCTTTCCCCGGTATATCAGTCTCCTAACGCAGATAACGGGTATGATATCAGTGACTATCAGGCCATCATGGAGGAATTTGGAACCATGGATGACTTTGATGAGATGCTTGACCAGGCCCATAGTCTTGGAATAAAGATTATGATGGATGTGGTGGTCAATCACACCTCCGATGAACACAAATGGTTCCTGGAGAGCAGGAAGAGCAGGGAGAACCCTTACCGGGATTACTATATCTGGAGAGATCCCAGGGAAGATGGGGGTACTCCAAACCGGTGGGAATCCAGTTTTAGCGGGTCTGCCTGGACCTACGATCAGGAGACCGGCCAGTATTATCTCCATCTGTTCGCAGACAAACAGCCTGACCTGAACTGGGAGAATGAAAAGGTAAGAGAAGCTGTCTATGACATGATGACATGGTGGTGTAAGAAAGGTGTGGATGGATTCCGTTTTGATGTGATCACCTTAATCTCCAAACAGCCTGGCCTTCCTGACGGGGAGGAGATCGGAAATGGCTATACTGTACAGACCTGTGCCAACGGTCCCAGAATCCATGAATACCTGCAGGAGATGAATGAGAAAGTTCTCTCCAGATATCCCCTGATTACGGTGGGAGAGAGCCCTGAGGTGGATGCGGAGATGGCAAAACTCTACTGCGGAAAGGACCGCCATGAATTAAATATGATTTTCCATTTCGATCATGTTTCCGGCAGCTTAAAGCATCCCGGAAAGTACGGGAAATGGGACGCTCCTGCCATGGATCTCCCGGAACTGCGGGAGGTGCTGGCAAGATGGCAGGAAGGACTGTCCCAGGATGGGTGGAACAGCCTCTACCTGTCCAATCATGACCAGCCCCGTTGTGTGTCAAGATTTGGAAATGACAGTGCAGAATACCGGCAGGTGTCCGCCAAGATGCTGGCCACAGCCATGCATATGTTGAAAGGGACACCTTATATTTACCAGGGAGAAGAGCTGGGAATGACCAACCCAAGATTTGAAAAGATCGATCAATATCGCGATGTGGAGTCTCTGAACATCTACGAACGCCTTACCAGGGAGGAAGGGCTTCCGGAGAAAACAGTGATGGGCTATCTCAAAGAAGTAAGCCGCGACAACGCCCGCACCCCCATGCAGTGGGATTCCGGTAAAAATGCCGGCTTCACTGTAGGTAATCCCTGGATAGATGTCAATCCGGATTATGTGGAGATCAATGCAGAAAAAGAAATGGCCGACGAGGATTCCGTATTCCATTACTATCAGAAACTGATCCGTCTCCGCCATGAGATGGATGTAATCGTGGAAGGACGGTTTGAACTACTGTTGCCTGAAGATCCGAATCTTTTTGCCTACACCAGAACTCTGGGGGATGAAAAGCTTTTTGTTCTTTGTAATTTCAGCAAAAACGTCATCGATATTCCTGAGGAAGTTAGGGATTATATGCAGGGGGAAGTGCTGATCTGCGATTATAAGGAAACAGGAAAAGACTATCTGAAGCCTTATGAGGCGGTAGTATATCATAATTAAAGCACATAAAATACCCCGGCATCCGATAATAGCGGATGTCGGGGTTATTTTTAATCCCCAAAAGAAATTCCAAGATTTTTGGCATTTTTGATGATCTGATCATCGGGGGAAACATATTTGAGCTTTCCCGCAGTCTCGCTCAGGGGGATAGAGTCCACATCATAACCTCTCATGACTACCATTCTGCCATATTCCTCCCTGGCAATCAACTCTGCTGCAGCCGCACCGAGACGGGTGGAGATCACACGGTCAAATGGATCCGGAACACCGCCACGCTGTGTGTGGCCGGGGATGGTCACCCGGACTTCCTGGCCCGTGGCTTCATGAATCCTGTCTGCCAGTTCATAACTGACGGTAGCGTAAGTGCTGTTAGCCAGTTTTTCTTTATATTTTTTCTTGCTGAGAAGAGCGTCCTCCTGAGAGATGGCACCTTCTGCCACAGCCAGAATAGTGAATCCCTTTCCTTTATCTGCCCGTTTTTTAATCGCATCCAGCACATGATCAAAATTATAAGGTATTTCCGGGATTAATATAATATCTGCACCCCCTGCAATACCGGCATGGAGGGTAACCCAGCCTACTTTATGTCCCATGAGTTCCACGATGAAGACCCGGTTGTGGGAGGATGCTGTGGTATGGATACAATCGATGGTGCTGGTGGCGATATCCACGGCACTTTGGAAGCCGAAGGTCATGTCGGTTCCCCACAGGTCATTATCGATGGTTTTTGGGAGTGAAACGATATTTAAGCCTTCCTCGCTCAGAAGGTTTGCTGTTTTCTGGCTGCCGTTGCCACCCAGTACCACCAGGCAGTCCAGTTTCAGAAAATGGTAAGTGGCTTTCATGGCTGCCACCTTATCTACACCGTATTCGTCCGGGATATGGATTTCTTTAAAGGGCATGCGGGAGGTTCCCAAAATGGTTCCGCCCCTGGTGAGTATGCCGGAAAAATCCTCCGGTTTCATCCTGCGGTATTTTCCGTAAACCAGCCCACGGTAGCCATCCTCAAATCCATATAGATCAATGTCACCAAGCAGATGATTCAAACCTTTAACCACACCTCTCATGGTGGCATTGAGGCTCTGGCAGTCACCACCGCTGGTAAGTATTCCTATTTTTTTCACGCAGATTAACTCCTTTCTATCAACAAAAATAGTGTCCGAATCCTGTCAATCGAACACTATTTTCCGGCAACATATAAAAAAGCGAAATAATGTGCCGGCGAAGAACTTACCAGATCAGACTTCTGCCCTGATTTCTCTTCATAAGTTCCCTTCTCTCCTCGGCAGTTATGCCTGTGGCAGGGAGTGTGTTTTGGAATCCCTTCGGATATTTCTTCAGGTCTTTGAGGAATTTCTGAGTCTCTTCACTAGGCTTCTTTCCCTCTTTCGCACACTTATACTTCTCGATATAAGCCTTAGAAACATCACTGATCTGGGCAGCATTATCAAACTTCAGCAGTCTGAATGCCAGTTCAAGTTCATCATGAGCCGATAATTCAAAGTCAGAACGCATCTCATAACCTCCCATCTTAATTATCTTTAGAATATTCCAATATTATTTTATGCTTTTTTCTGCTTTTCTGTCAATAGATTTCCTTGCAGTATCCTTGCTTTTCTATGTAATTTTTTGTGCTGATCTTCC
>JBGVCE010000275.1:0-6726 GCA_045226235.1 Anaerobutyricum sp. | reverse complement strand
CTTTAATTCCACAGGAATCTATAAAATAATCCGGAATTTTTGTAACTTTCTCCCCGTAATTTATCTTGAATATACTATTACATTCCTTTAAGATAGAGGCTTTTTCCTCTCTCTTTGCAGTTATATTTGCATTAAGATTTAATTGTTCTAAAGCATTGCACCGACAGATTGCCGATGAACCGATATCCAAAAGGTTTTCAGGAATAGTAATTTCTTTTAATCCGTTGCATTCATGGAATGTATGATCTCCGATTTTAGTTACATGCTCAGGAATCGAAACTTTCTCTACTTTGTTGCAGTTACTTAAGGCATATTTTCCGATTTCTGTCACCGTATCAGGGATTTCAAAATCTGATAAACCACAGGAAAACAGGAAATAATCAGGAATTTTTGTAATGTTCTCCCCGTAGGTAATCCTGGATAAATTTTCACATTCATTTAAGATATAGGTATCTTTCTCTCTATCTGCAGCTAAATTTGTATGCAGATTCAGTTGTTCCAAAGAATTACATTTAATAATTGCCGATTTCCCGATTTCCAAAATATTTTCAGGGATAGTAACCTCTTTTAGTCCGTCACATCTACAAAAAGCACGAGACCCAATACCCGTTATATGCTCTGGAATATTCAGATCTGTAATCCCGCATTCATAGAGAAAGTGTTCCGGAATACTCCTAACTTTGTCCCCATAATGAATCGTCGTAAGGTTCGGACATTTATTTACAAGATATTTTTCTTTGTCTCCTGATGCCTGCCAGGAATTATAGTTAAGGATCTGCAGATTGTCGCAATCTTTCAATACATTTATCCCAAATGTTTCAATGCTTTCAGGAAAGGTGATTTCTAATAAACTATCGCAATTCTGAAATGCATAACTTCCAATATGTGTCACAAAGTCGGATATCTCTATCTCCTCCAGGCTGGTACATCCGGAAAACATAAAGTCTGAAAAAGAAGTCAGAGATTCCGGCAAAGAAATCCTACGTAGATTTGTACAGTTGGAGAAGGCATTATTATTAATTCTGGTTACACTGTCCGGTATTATAATATTCGATAAAGATGTACATGAAGAGAATGCACGAGTTCCAATCTCTCTGACTGTATCAGGAATCTCCACTTCTTCCAGAACATCACACCCTTTGAATGCTTCATCCGGAATGTTTGTAATTCCTGGTTCTATAACTACTCTTTTAATGAAATGTCTTGACTCCAGATACTTAGTATCAGGAGGAAACTCAGCTTCTGTGACATCCTGGTCATTAATAAATATGCGTATGGCAGAACCGTCTTCATCCCATTCCCATTTTGATGAAGGCATCTCTTCATCTCCATATATTTCTGTTGCATTGGATAGGCAATAGTCTGCCGTGAATCCCAAAAACAGGCAGACTACAAACAAGGCATATACACATGGAGAAATTACCTTCCTAGTATTATTTATCATTTTTTCTTACTCCTCTTAAACTCGTTTCATATCTGCAGTGATATACATATCCCTGTTTAAATAGATCTATATCTGTCTTCTCCTCGTCATGAATTTTATAAGTCAACACATAACAAGTGCTGGTACCGGCTTTACTTATGATATTTAAAGATTTCTCTTCTTCATCTCCGGGGTATTCATCCATGCCTTTTGATTCTCCAAGATCATAGTCAAAATAAATGTAATCTACTGTAATATTCTTTTCCGTCCCGTTTTTTATTGAGATTACAAAAGAAATTGTTTTATTTTCTTCATTCACATAATCGTCGATTACATTTATCCGAAAGAAATCATCGTAAACAAAATCAGAATCCATATACAGATAATTCAGATACCCGACTTCATCATACATACTATGATCATTTTTATTTGCCGGCGCGAAAGGAATTTTCTCAAAAGGAACAACTATATCATTAATATAATTGTATTCAGAATCACGATCTGTTCGAACTGTCATTAAATCATCGAACAAAACAGCCCCGTTATCATACCTGATGTAATAATATACAGAGCATTGTAATAGATTGCCTTGATAATATTCCTGAATTTCATTCCTGGAAATACTGCTTTTGTATGGATCTGAGGCTATATAAGACCTTGTTACCTCTACATAGTAAGCATCCTCTATCTGCTTGATGATGTGTATCTTTCTCCTGCTCCTCTTTTGATACTGCGTTATATATTTATCGTAGTTTTCCTTAAGAAATTCTTTACTGTTTTCCAATAAGTAATAATCTTTATATAGCTTTCTGTATTCATCCTCATTATAATCTGGGTATTTTTCTAAGAATGACTCCATGTCATCTTCTTCTAAGCAAGTCCATAACAGATCATCACTGTCTTTCGCCCATTCACAGATTTCCCTCTCAATCTTTTTCTCTATACTTACCTGTTCCGGTTTCCACTCCCTGATTGCCGCTTTGGGTTTGTGAAAATGTCCAAAAGATGCTGCCCCTGCCAAACAGATAAAGAAAAAAAGGATCGTCAGGAGTTCATACCTCTTCTTTCTTGCCATAAGCCGGATTCTTCTTACCGTACTATGGTCTGCCAGAGATCTTCCTTTAATATATATTCCTAACTGAAGGCCTAGAAGATCCTTCAGCATGTCCTCAGCGCACTGGTAGCGGTCTTCAACATTGTAGGCGCAGGCACGCAGAATAATCTCTGTCAGTTCTTCAGATGCATTAACCGGTGGCGGGATCTTTTTCCCTTCCATTCGCTGTTTTAAGGCTTCTTCTTTATCTTTATAATAGATAAGCTTTTTGCTGGTACTGACAAATGGATCTCTGTTTTTATTCATGAGTCGATACATGACCAGCCCCAGGGAATAAAGATCAACGGTCTTATCATAGCTCTCACCGTGAAACACCTCCGGAGCCATGTAGGAGAAGGTTCCTCGGATAGAAAGAGACCGGCCAGTCTTCTCCACATGCCTTGCGATACCGAAATCTCCCAGTTTAAAAGTGCCGTCCTCTGTAACCATGATGTTGTAGGGCTTAATATCCCGATGAATGATATCCTTTTTATTGCAGTCACGTATAGCTTTTAGAATATCAATCCCTAACCTGATAACTTCTTCCTCGGGCATAACATGGCTGCTGCAATACCTGGCCAGACTGGTAAGCATCTCCATCTGGATATAGATGGTCCATTTTTCATCCACAGCATTGGATTCCAGATAATGGGATTTAAGGTGTACGACATTGGTTGTATCTTTTAGAGTCTCCATAATCTGAATTTCCCGCATAAAATCACTAATCAGGTTCGTAAAATACTCCCTTACCAGCTTTGGATCCTTCATTTCATATTTGATGGTCTGGGCTTCCTCATCGTTGGAAGGAATGTTCAATACCTTCACCGCACTGATATTATGGTCAGGGTCCTCGATTCTATAAACAGTTCCATAGGCCCCGGTTCCGATAACTTCCTTTTTCACACACTGAAACCAGACTTCCGGTAGTTTGTATTCCATAATCTACTCCTTTTGATGTCTATATCATAACATAACGAGATGAAAGATATAAAATACCAATTTTACCTAATTATATACATATTCCCATATATTTCTGGAATACTCACATTTCCCCAATAGAAAAAGCTCCTTCTCAAGGCTGAGGGAATCTTGCCTGTGAAAAGGAGCTGCTTATGTGATCTTTGTTAAAATATATTAAATTATAACTGTTGTAATATTTCCCCCACGTCTCCATTGATGCAGATTGACTTCTCTTTAATCTCATCCGGCGCAAAGGCTTCACCGTAATTTAAGCAGGCATAGCTGGCATCCGGCCAGTCATTTGTCATCTTCCAGAAGTTGTATTTGACGATACCTGGAGTGTTGAATCCCACTGCCAGTTCCAGGAACAGGGTTTTCTGATTCTCGTGGGAGTCCAGATAGTCCATGTAGTTTCGGGAAGCCCTATGCCATCCCTCATCCTCCACAAAGGTGTCATCTGCCCGAAGATTCATGCTCATGGGTTCTCCGCAGACAGGACAGTAAGGTACCAGATCAGAAGGAACTGTCATGCTCAACTGATCAAAGTCAGGTACTCCCTCTTTATTCAGAGGAGGCTGTAACCTGCCCGCCGCATCGATAGAAAAGCCCTGGGATAATACCATCTTCACCACTTTTGATTTATTCTCGTAGGTTCTGCTATGGCAGGGCAGACTGCACTGCCATAGTCCGTAGTCTCCCTGTGTGTAAAACATCCGGCTTTTATCGAAACCTGCTTTCTGGAACTGATGGTCCACGTTGGTGGTGAGAACAAAATAATCTTTGTCCTTGACCAGCTCATACAGGACATCATAAACCGGTTTCGGTGCTTTCATGTACCTGTTGATAAAGATATATCTGCTCCAGTATGCCCACTGTTCCTCCAAAGTTTCATAGGGATAAAAACCTCCGGAATACATGTCCTGAAAGTGATATTTCTCGGAAAAATCTTTAAAGTATCTTAAGAATCGTTCCCCGGCATATTCAAATCCTGCGGATGTGGACAGTCCTGCCCCGGCTCCTATGACCACGGCATCTGCCTGCTCAATAGCTTCTCTCAGTCTGGAAACCCCATCCGGAGTATCATATGCTCTCAGTGTTCTTTGATCATTCATAAAGCATAACACCTTTCCCTTCTTCCATTTCTATTGCTAATCTTCCTTAGAACCTCAACGACAGACAGCTTAATCCTCCATCAAGCTTTCGGAACTCTGAAGTATCCACTATGATTGTTTCATAGCCCATTTCCTTAACTGCTTTTAATACTGCCGGATAGCCTTGGGGAACGATTACCCTTCCGTTTACCCAGATGCAGTTAGCAGCATAAGCTTCTTCTTCCGGGATAATATACTTGTGATAATCTTGAAACTCCGGCTTATGGATAAACTCCCCGGAAACCAGAAGATTATTGTTCTCAAGATAATTTACGCCGGTTTTAAGATGGAGGACCTCTTCCAGCTTAACTTCCGAGCAGGTGTATCCGTACCTTCCCAGGATATCTACAAATTGTCTGATTCCTTCTTCATTTGTTCTCTCAGACCTGCCGACATAGAAATGATTATCGCACATCATCACATCTCCGCCTTCCAGGGTGCCTGGAGAGAGGATGCGCTCAATCCGATCCTCTGGGTAGAAGTTCTTTATGCTTTCTTCCATGGACAGGATCTCTCCTTTTCTGGAAACGGCTCCGGGGTTAGTAATAATGGCACATTTTTCTGTCAGAACAGCCGGATCCTCCACAAAACAGGAATCCGGATATTCCTCATCCGGAGGAAGAATCGTAACATTGACGTCACATTTTTTTAGTGCCTCAATATATGCATTGTGCTGAGCAAGGGCCAGTTCATAGTCTGGCTTTCCCGGATACAGCCCTGAGCTAATCCCTTGAATCATCGCTTTACACGGTCGTCTTACTATAACATTATTGAATTTTTTCATCTTCTTCCATCCTATTTCCCATCCGGAAAACTTGTGAAGTTATCACGCTCCACCATCGGAAGTCCATACTTATCTTTCGCATCAGCGATGGCCTTAATCATAAAGGACATATTCCGGGCCAGGTTTCTCATGGTCTGAAGGCCTTCCAGGTCTTTCTTTACATCCTCTGCAGCGAATCCATGCACCTGATTCCAATAGGTGCTGGAAGCCACCGGCATGCTGCTTATCGTGAAGTACTTGTTCAGGACATCAAAAGAAGCCGAATTGCCACCTCTCCTGCAGCTGACCACCGATGCTCCGACTTTCATGTGTTTGCTGAATGCCGTACTGTAAAACAAACGGTCCAGGCAGGCGATCAGGGTTGCATTGGGGGAAGCAAAATAGACGGGGCTTCCGACTACCAATCCATCCGCTTCCTCGAACTTGGGAGCAAGTTCATTCACCATATCTTCAAATACACATTTTCCAAGTTCTTCACAGCGTCCGCATGCGATGCATCCACGGATATTTTTGTTGCCAATATGTATTAATTCTGCGGTTATACCCTCCTCCTGAAATGTCTTTACCATTTCTTCCAATGCTGTAGCTGTACAGCCATGTGCGTTTGGGCTTCCATTTAATAATAATACTTTTGCCATTTGTCTTCCTCCTCCTTCTTTAAATCAGGTATTCTAATTTATCCTTAATTGATAGATATTCATGCAGGTGTAGAGCTTTTTATAGTGGGAGGCCAGATTGACAAATACGGATTTATCTGACTGAATCTGGATTCCCTCCGCCTCCCTGTGTGACAGCTTTGAAGCTCCTGTCACAGTAATTTCACGGTTCTTCTTTGACTGATAATCGTACAGGCGGATCACCGTGGGATAATACTTTTTAGATAGTTCTTTCATCTCGGACCGGGAAGCTGTGCCTTCGATGGTGTATATTCTGCTCCCGACGATGTCAAAACCCTGAAAGGGACCAGAAGTTTTACGGCAGGGTACCTTTCTCAGGATCTTACGGGGTTTGATTTCTTTCCCTTTTATGAGTTTATAATAGATGAAATACTGTTTGTTTCCCCTGGTATAGCGGACGGCAAGCTTTTTCCCCTCCGGATCGATGGCCGGATACACATTGCCGGCATATCTCCGGCTCGTCCTTGACAAAGGGATGCGGTAACTGCAGCTTCCGTGTCTGTTCAGTACTTTCCCACTCTTAAATGTAAAACAGGTGATGGCACTACTTTTGCCACCTTTACTGTCACATCCGGTCCAAAGCCATGTTTTTCCGTTTACCCTGATACAGTCGAGGTTGGTGCCATGGCCGAAATGCT
>JBGVCE010000274.1:0-2032 GCA_045226235.1 Anaerobutyricum sp. | reverse complement strand
TACGTATGGGTCCTTCTCATAAAGAAATAAAAATCCGAACCAATCACACTGGCTTCAGCCTTCAGTGGGAGTAAAAAGACAAACAAGGCACATAGGATTAACAGTTTTTTTCTCATGATATTTCCTCCTTTTTAAATGGAATTAATTTCCTTATTTGCTATATTATACCATATTTGATGAATAAATGAAAATACATTAAGAATAACCGGGTTGAGAAAGTTGTAAGAAAAAGAAAGATAAATCTATATTAAAGAACAGTAAAATCTGATATGATAGGAGTTGAAAAGATTTAAGAAGATGTAAGAGGTTATAAAAATTATGATAAAAATACTGTTTGTCTGCCACGGCAATATCTGCAGATCCCCCATGGCAGAGTTTATCTTTAAAGATATCGTAGACAAAGAAGGATTATCCGATTGTTTTCTGATCGAATCCGCTGCCACCAGCAGTGAAGAGGTATGGCGGGGAGTGGGGAATCCCGTATATCCCCCTGCCAGGGCGGAATTATCCAGGCATGGAATCTCCTGTGAAGGTAAGAGGGCGAGAGTTCTAACCAGGGAGGATTATGACAACTACGACTACCTGATCGGGATGGAGTCAGTGAATATCCGAAATATGAAACGGATTCTTGGCGGAGATCCGGAAGGGAAGCTCTCAAAGATGATGAGCTATACCTATGAGGGCGGTGACATCGACGATCCCTGGTATACCGGTGATTTCCCGGGGGTATACCGGCAGATATCCAGAGGCTGTAAGGGCCTTCTCAATCATCTGAAAGAAACAGACCAGATCTGAAAAAACATCGTAGGAGAATATTAGAGATGAGAAATCAACTACTTATAGAGGCAAGTATGGAGGGAAATCCTTTTTTCCGGAAGACCATCAAAACCCTTGGAACCCAGGATGGGGAAGAGATGTTCCCGGATATCTTTGAGATTACCACATGCAGCCAGCTGGAGGAATATGAGGAGCTGAATGATTTTATTCTGGCTATCACAGGGTTCATGCTTGACAGCATTGACCCCTTTGATCTTCTTCTGATCACTGCTTCCAGTGAAGAGAACATCCTAAGGTGGAGTTTGGAGATTCATCTTAAAGGAGATGAAATCAGTCTGAGAACCATTGACTGGAAGAACGGGCAATGCGTCTACCGTCATGATCAATAAAACAGGTTAAAAAGAAACAGGTTAGTCACCCTCAAAGAGAAGATGATTAACCTGTTTATTTATTATTCTTTCGTTTTCACACAATGCTTTTTGATCGCATCAAAGCTTTCCTGACTGATTACGTGTTCGATCTTGCAGGCATCTTTTTCAGCGATAACCGGATCAACACCCAGGAATTCCAGACATTTTGTCAGAGTCTGATGCCGTTCGTAGATCATCTCGGCAATCGCTCTGCCTTCGTCGGTGAGGTAGATGTAACCGGCATCTGTCACTGTTATGTGGTTCTTCTCCCGGAGATTCTTCATGGCAATGCTGACGCTGGACTTTTTGAAATCCAGTTCATTTGCCACGTCCACCGAGCGGACCACAGGCAGTCTTGTACTGAGAATCAAAATCGTCTCGAGATAGTTTTCAGCGGATTCATTATATTTTTCTTTCAATGTATTTCACCTCATAGAATTAGTTAGCATAACAACTGAATCTTACCATGAATCATGCTTTTTTGCAAGAAACAATACATGTAAGAGACATGAAAAAATCAATACAGTTAAAGAAATATATGACGATTTTTTCAAACGGTGACCTGTTGGAATCCAAGTTGCCAGAAAGAATGAAACGTGTTAAGATATTACTACTATAGTTTGAAATATAAGGAGATGTATTATGACAAAAGTTACAAATGATATCTATTATGTTGGTGTAAATGATCACCAGCTGGATCTTTTTGAGGGCCAGTATATCGTGGAAAACGGTATGGCTTATAACTCTTATGTGGTAATGGACGAACAGATTACCGTCTTTGATACTGTGGATGCTAATTTTACTGAGGAATGGCTTGCCAATATCGCTGAGGTAGTGGGAGACCG
>JBGVCE010000273.1:0-7780 GCA_045226235.1 Anaerobutyricum sp. | reverse complement strand
ATGATCTTCTTTCACAACTATGTGACAGATTCTTTGGGAACGATCCGGATTAATCTTGCTTATGGAATCCTGGTATTTGCGCTGGCTCCGGCTACGGTGGAAGAGATTCTGTTTCGTGGATATGTATTTCAGAGACTGGGAAATGGAAAGAAAGCAGTCTTAATCTCAGCATTGCTTTTCTCCCTGGGACACATGAACTTCAATCAGATAAGTTATGCTTTTGTGGTTGGTTTTTTATTCGCCGTTGTCTTTTCTGTGACAGGCAACCTCACTTATACACTGGGGATCCATTTTCTTTTTAACCTGTACTCTTTATTTATGATGGCTTATGGGGAGAGTCGGCTTGCTGAGATGATTTCGGGAATCAGTGTGGGAGGCTATTCTGTATTCTATCCCTACCTGCTGGATTCATCCGGAAGCCTGGAAAAAACGGCGGTCTTCTCAGGGTTCTTTGTCTTTCTGGCAGCTATGCTGCTGGCATTGCTGGTACTGTATGCTCTGAGACGCAGGTACCCTGCCGGGAAAAATGAAGGAGCAGAAGCCGGCTGGAGGCCGGGCATGCCTTTTTATCTGGGAACGGCTATATGTCTGGTGATAACGGCGCTCCGTGAGTTTATGTAATTATACAAAAAAAGCGGCCTCTATGTGATATGAGGCCGCTTGAATTGTCTTATAAATAAACCGTCATTTAATTCTGTTTGTATTGCGACGGTATTCATTTGGTGTCATGTAAGTATGTTTCTTAAATGATTGCGAGAAATATGACTGTGATGAAAAACCAATCATCTTTGCAATCTCGGCGATGGAGTAATTTGTCTTCTCCAGCAGGAGCTTACTCTCATCGATCTTTTTCTCATTCAGATAATTAATAGGAGAACATCCGTAATTATTGGTGAAGGAATGAACAAGATAATATTTGTTCATATGACTTACTTTGGCAAGCACATCCAGGGTGATATTCTCAGTATAATGCTGGTCGATATACTCGCGGATAATCTCACAATCCTTGGTGGTCTTCTCCTTGGTGATGGATTTGTACTCTAATCCATGAACTCTCTGCAGATTAATACATAAGAGGTTTAGATAATATTCACAGGAATACTGATAATACAAGGCTTCCTTCTTAATCTCTTTGATAAATCTGTTCAGGAAGAGCTGGCTGTCTTTCTCTTTGATGGTAAACTGCGCATACTTTGCCTCCGGATTATCGGGGAAGAGAAATTCCATATCTTCCAATGCAATAGTAACAAGATCCAGCTGCTCCTCAGATGGAATGACTGTACAGCTGCAATTCATATGGTTGAAGACGAAAAGTTCATTCTTTGTGATTGGGTACTGCCTGGAGTCAATCTCAATGCTGCCTTCTCCGGAATATGCAAAGATAATCTTTGGGTAGGTGTGCCCCATCAGGAAATTCTGAGTGATGCTTTCAAGACGATACAGACTTATGTGAGATATTTTAAGCGGTGTCTTCCAGTGCATGGAATGATGTTGAAAATTAAAATGCTGTTGTACCATAGTCTCTCCTTATGATTATGGTGGTTAAATATGAGTTATGATGATGGAATCATAATATTTAATTATCAATAAATCGCGAATCCATTTTTTTCTTAATCATTATACTTAAAGTATAGAAAATATTCAAGTATAAATATTGACTTATTTTAAATTTTTTTTGTTGAAATTTTAGCTAATATGTGGTAAAACCATGAAAGTATCCCAGACAAGATTCCTGAAAGATATTATTACTATAAAATTATATATTAATTATATATCAATATAAATAATAATTATAAATATAGTAAAATATATATAATAATATTGTAGAAAAAAGAGGTAAAAAAATGAAAGGACCTATCTTAGTAGTGCTTGCAGCCGGCATGGGAAGCAGGTACGGAGGACTAAAACAGATGGACCCCGTAGACGGGCATAATCATGCGATTCTGGATTTCTCGGTTTACGATGCCTGGAAGGCAGGATTCCGGAAAGTGGTATTTATCATTAAACATGCCATCGAGAAAGATTTTAAGGAGATGGTAGGGAAAAGGATAGAAGGCCATATTGAGGTGGAATATGTCTACCAGGAGCTGGACAGGATTCCGGAGCCCTTCCAGGTCCCGGAAGGAAGGGAAAAACCCTTTGGTACCGGCCACGCCTTGCTGTGCGCCAAGGATGCCATCGATGCTCCTTTTGCTGTGATCAATGCGGATGATTTTTACGGACGCCGGGCTTTTGAGGTGCTCTATGATTATCTCACCACACATGAGGACGATGATTATTATCGTTATACTATGGTTGGATTCCACATCGAGAATACCATCACGGAGAACGGTCATGTATCCCGTGGAGTATGTGAGGTGGATGAGAATCATTTCCTCACGAAGATTACGGAGCGAACCAGGATTGAGAAGAAAGGTTATGGCGCAGCATATACCCTGGATGACGGTGTTACCTGGTATGCGATCCAGGACGGTACTCCGGTATCCATGAACTGCTGGGGATTTACCCCGGGATTCATGGAGGAACTGGAGGAGAGATTCCCTGCATTCCTGCAGGCGAATCTTCCTGTTAACCCTCTGAAAAGTGAATATTTTCTTCCTAGCGTGGTATCCGACCTTCTTAATGAAGGGAAAGCCACTGTGGAGGTTAAGGAATCTCCTGAAAAATGGTATGGAGTTACTTATAAGGAAGATAAGCAGACGGTAGTTGATGCCATCGCTGCCATGAAGGAAAAAGGAATCTACCCGGATTTATTATGGGAGTAATAAAAAGAGCCCTGCTTTGGTTTATGCATATGTATATAAACCAAAAGCAGGGCTTTTTTTTAGCTGTGAATCTGTTTGTAGACCGGATCACTCTGGGCAGACTGAATGGAATTCTTGTATTCGGAAGGGGTCATCCCTGTAATCTTTTTAAACTGTTTGGAAAAATACTGGATGGAGGTGTAGCCCAGTTCCCGGGAAGTGTCTGTCAGACTCATTTTCTTATCCCGAATGAAATCTCTGGCCACACTGACACGCATCTGACAGAAATATTCCATGGCGCCCATGCCCGTCTGCTTCCGAAAGATTCTCTGCAGATGGGAACGTCCGATGGAGAATTCTTTACAGATATCTTCTATCTTCAGATGTTCAGATATGTGGGCCGAGTAATAGTCGGTGATACGTTCGAATAGAAGGATATCCCGCCTTAGGGACTCCGAATCGAAGATCGGCTCTTCCAGACGGTCCGTTCTGGATTGACGGCGCATCATCTCAATCAGCAGACTTTTCAGCCAGATGGTGATAAACTGTTCCCCACCGTAAGGCTGGTTAAACTTCCTTTCCAGGTAATATACGGAAGAAGTATCCACCCGGGAAGTGAAGCAGAGCCTGCTCTCCCTGGCGATGGAATGCAGCAGGTCGGTCAGCTCCTGGTCACAGAAATAATCCTGACCGGACAGCAGCCTCAGATTCTCATCTTTGCTGTAGAATCCTATGGTAAAAACCAGAGCCGTATCTTCCCCCAAGGATCGGAAGGAGTAATTCTCCTCAGGAGCCTGCAGGTACAGATGATTTTTCTCCAGAGTAACCGGACCGCTCTTTTTGCCCTGCTGGGAGATTTCAAAGATTCCCTCTTCCACAAAAAAGAAGGTCCAGTAATCATGATATTCACTCTTGAAGATAAAATCACTGTTATATTCAAAATGATGGATGGTGGATATGCCATCAATCGGAAAAACTTCCTGTAACTGAATGCCGGAGTAAGCCATGATATCCCTCGTAATATCCTAATAGATTATTATGTAATATTGTAATATATAAATGTGTAAAAATCAATAAATGCTTGTCCCTTGTGAAATGCACAGAGTCTGATATAATAAACACAAAGCATGTCTTAACAGATATCGGTTATAAGGAGCATATCAATGATTGTAATAACTAAGGTAAGTGTTGTTCTGTGCGGGCTGTTAATGCTGGGTTCCGTATTACAATGGATCCGTGATAATCAGTTCCTGAAGCAGGAGCAGGATATTCTGACCTCCGCCGTCCGGGCCTCCGAGCAGGAGAGGATTCAGAAGGAGAGGCAGAGAGCACTGGAGCAGAAGGCCGCGGAAGAGCAGAGAGAGAAAGTCTTCCGGATGGATTTTAAGATAACCCATGGGTCTGCTTTTGGAGGATTCTGCGCAACCAACAATGAAGGAAGAAAGAAGAAAGGTCTGGTTCCGCTGGACCACATTTTATTGTACGGGCGACATCCTTCCGGGAAGGAATTCACCTACTATATAGAAGATCAGAATATCGAGATCTGTGCCATGGACAATCCGGATGAACTTCTGGTCCGGTCCGGGGGAAGCTGGTTTGAGATCCGGCACAGCGGTCAGGGGAGAGATGAAGGTATCCTGGTGCAGAGTGCTGTGATTAAAAGAGATATTCTCTATTATATCATCCTGGAGTCCAGGCATGAGATAACGATAAAGGCCGTAAAAGGCTGTTAGGCAGGAGAATGACATGAAAGAAAAGAATGTTGTGATTAAGAAAAAATGCCCTTATTGTTTTCTGCATATTTCCAATGATGAGACGGGATTTCTGCTGAAGACAGACGGAGCCAGATTTATTTCTCCCGCCCTAAATGACGTTGCTACCCCCAAGAAGGACCTGCCCTATGTTCTCTTCTGGAATGCCATGGGCATCCCTGAGGAGCAGCTGGATGCCGAGAGAATGATCGTGGATAACCAGATTCTGACGGAATTAAATCAGGAATTAAATGCTGCAGGGAAAACACTTGCTGTGAAAAACTACGATCCGGATAATTACGGCTATACCTTCTCCGCCAGGGAAGGCGCCATCCACCTCTTTTCCAACACGATGATCTGCCCTTACTGCCACAATGCCCTTCCCCAGAATTTTTTCCGCTATGATATGTTGATGGTGGGTATGGCAGGCAGTGTGGATTCCGGTAAGACAGTGTATATTAATTCCCTGATGATGGACGGTTATCATGTACTGCAGAGAGACAATCTTATGGTAAGGAATGCTGCGGGGAATACCAGCGATCCCTCCCATCTGGAGATGGAGAAGAATGCGGACCTGCTATTTCGCCAGGGAATCTGCCCTGCCGCAACCAGCAAGGCCTTCCGTAAACCGGTTTTTATGGAGATTACCTACCGGATTGAGGACAGGACCTACCCCCTGTTGGTGGCCATCTATGATGTAGCCGGAGAGCTGATCAAGGAGAATACCGGAGCAGGGAGAACCGGTTTTGCCAGACATATGGACGGTTTTATCTGCATGGTGGATCCGGCCCAGATGCATCTGGAACATGCTGTTCTGTCACAAACCATGCCGGATGAGGAACAGGTGCTCTCCAAACTGCGCCTCCTGTCTCCGGAAGAACAGATTTCCTATCAGATGATGAGTAACAAGAATCATAAACAGGTGATGGATGCCAATGACTTCATGAAGGATACTTACCATAATGAAGACTATATCCTGGAGCGTAAGGCGGAGATGATCCTGGATTCGATCCGAAGCGGTTTGGGAGAGACCTTGCTCCATAAAAAATATATGGCATTAACCCTGGGTAAGAGTGACAAACTGGAGGAAATCGGAGAGATCCGTGCTTATCCAGGCAGCTCTCTGTTGTTTGAGAGAGAACATACCACCCACGGTTTTTTCAATATGGAACACCATTTTCTGAGACAGGATCTTCTGGCGGAGATCTTTGATCAGAAGGTATTTCGTCTCCAGAGAAATCTGGACGATTATAAGGAAAGCAGCCTTTTCGTGGTTTCCTCCCTGGGATGTGAGACTGAGGTCATACAGGACGGAGCCCAGGAGATCGTGAAGGCTGTAGGTAAAGTACATCCCATAAGAGTGGAGGAGCCCTTACTTTGGCTCATCATGAAGTATATGCAGGAAAGAGGTTGGCTGGATTGAAGGCAGAATTTTTAAGACATGAATATACCTGGTCGAAACAGTCCATCGGTGGCACCATAGGCCTGGGTGTCACCTCTTCCTCTACCCCCAAGGAGAAGGTACAGCTCCGGGAGATGGAGAAGATGGCAAGCATGGCAGAAGCGGACAGCGATACCGGCCTGGACGTGGAATTGCTGATGTACAGCCTGGAGGCAGGCTTTGTAAAGCTTGTGGTTAAGCCTGTACCTGCGGGGGAAGATCAGAGAAAGAATAAAAAAGTCTATCTGTACCAGTGTGAAGACAAGACGATAACGGATCCTTCCATTTATTGTATTCCCCACGGAAGCTGGGAACATTCTGATCAGGTCCTTCTGCCTCCTGTCATGCTATCGGAGGAATGGGATTCCTGCAGAAACATATTGGAGAAATATCATTTTCTTGCTAGACTGCCGGAATTATTCCGCGCAGTCTTTTGGTGCGTTTTCAGAGGGGAGAATAACCTGGCCTTTGTGGTGCCCTGGAGAAGGGAGGACTACGCCTCCCGGTCCCGGGAGATTATGTATGCCATTCATTGTCTTCTCCCGGAAGACCTGAGAAAAAATGCGGGGTATGCCTCCTACGGGTGTGGCATGAACCGTTGCAGCTCTTTCTATTTTACCGGAGAAACCACGGAGGAAGATTATTTTGACTTTGATACCATGGAATACTCTGGGAGCAACCGGCTGGAAGACGGGCTGGATGAGTTTTTCTATCAGACCCTGGCTTCCATCTATTGCGAGAGAGAAGGGCTATATTATCAGTTTATGGAGATGGTTCAGTCCCTGTGCCAGGGCCGCGCCATCAATAAGAATATGCTGCGGGAGATTCAGTGGCTTTTCCTTCAGTTCTGCCTGCAGAATATGATCGACATCCCCTCCCATGGTCAGGTGATGGAACTCTTCCCCCAGCTCTTTTACCGCGGGGGTGACTCCGGAACCCTTTCTGAGATCACCGATAACCTGATGCAGTATTATCACGTGGAGCATTGGGAAACGGAGGATTATGAGAGATATCTGGATATCCTGGTTCATGGGATTACCAAAAAAGGGGAAAACCGGACCATCCGGGAGATGGACTGGGCTCTTGCCAGGCTAAATCAGAAGCATCCTAAGATAGTGTCAGATTATCTGGAGAGCCTGAAGGATACCAGGAAGATAACCTACACCAAACTTATGACGGGGAACCTCCATGAGGAGGAAAGTATCTCCGCTGCCTATAACAGGGAACAGCTTGAGGATCTGAAGGGACTTGAGGCCTATATCCAGGAGATGGATCCGGCTTCTATGTCCGAGGATGCCAAGGAGACCTGGATGCTAAGAGGCATTGAGATTCTTAACGAAAATGTCTTTGCCGTAGAAAATTTTGAAAGGGTTACCCGGATTGCTGAATTCATCCATTGGAAGAAACCGTGGATGGAGGTTTCGGAAGGATTTCTGAAACAACTCAAAGACCGTTGCAGCGATCTGTCTGACAGTCAGCTGGAAGCAGCCTGTCAGATTGAGGATATCTATGAGAAGATGACCGGGGCGGTGGAGGAGACAGAGCTGAAAGAGGAGAGGCGAAGAAGAGAAGAATCCACAGAACCGGACATCCCGGAGGAGGATCCGACGGCAGCGGAAGCTGTTATGATTAAGGAGGATGATGTCCAAAGAGGAGAAGGAGACCTTATGTTGCCGGAGAGAATGACACAGACGGAAAATGAATTATATCGCACGATTGAGGAGGATGACAACAAGGAGAAATTCCTCTCCTTCCTGGTACGTGGGATCCCCTACGCTTTCCTGACGGCATGTATCATCTATCTCCTTCGTTATGCCCTTCTTATCGGCCACTGGAAGATCAGT
>JBGVCE010000272.1:0-2228 GCA_045226235.1 Anaerobutyricum sp. | reverse complement strand
GAGAGAGCCTGCGCATTGGTAGGGGACGGATCTGTGGACCTCTGGATCAGCACATTTCATGCTACCTGCAGCAGGATTCTTCGCCGTTTTATCGATCGGATCGGATATGACAGGAACTTTACCATTTATGATACCAGCGATCAGAAAACCCTGATGAAGGAAGTCATAAAAGGCATGAACCTGGATGCGAAGATGTATCCGGAACGGGAGATTCTGTCCCGTATCTCTTCCGCTAAAAATGAATGTATTTCTCCGGAACAGTTCCGGGAATACCATGCGGACAGTTTCCGGGATCTTAAAATCGCGGATATCTACGAGAACTATCAGAAACGCCTAAGAGAGAATGCTGCCCTGGATTTTGATGATCTGCTGGTGAAAACCGTGGAGCTGTTCCGTGAATGCCCGGATGTGCTTGATTATTATCAGAACCGTTTCCGCTATATCATGGTGGACGAGTACCAGGACACCAACACAGTTCAGTTCATGCTCATCGAATTACTGGCTGACAGATACCGGAATCTCTGTGTGGTGGGAGACGATGATCAGTCCATCTATAAGTTCCGTGGAGCAAATATCCAGAATATCCTCAGCTTTGAGAAAGTCTATCCGGATGCTAAAGTAATCCGGCTGGAGCAGAACTATCGTTCCACCAAAAATATCATCCATGCAGCCAACAGTGTGATTGCCAACAACAGCACCAGAAAGTCCAAGCGCTTATGGACTGATAACAGGGACGGGGAGCTGGTTCATTTTAAACGTTACGAGACAGAGTATGACGAGGCGGAGGGTGTGGTATCTTACATTTCTTTCCTCAGCATGCGCGGGGTCAAATACGAAGATATCGCCATTCTTTACCGGACAAACGCCCAGTCCCGCGTCCTGGAAGAACGATTAAAGCAGAAGAATATCCCCTATGCCATCGTCAAAGGAATCAGTTTCTATGACCGCAAGGAGATCAAGGATCTCATGAGTTATCTGAAGGCGGTAGACAACGGGATGGATGACCTGTCAGTGAAGAGGATCATCAATGTTCCCAAGAGAGGCATCGGACAGACCACCATCAACCGGATCCAGGATTACGCCCTGGAAAATGAGATGAGCTTTCTTGATGCTATCTTCTCCTGCGATGAGATTCCGGAAATCGGCCGTTCTTCCGGAAAGGTCAGAAACTTCGGAGCTCTGATCGAAAGTTTTCGAAATTATTATGCCGAGGAAGATGACATTGCAGGCCTCCTGGAATTCATCCTGAAAAAAACAGGCTACAGGAAGGAACTGGAAGCAGAACTCACAGATGAGGCCAGAAGCCGCCTTGATGACATCGACGAGCTGATCAATGATATCGTATATTATGAGGAGAATGAGGATGAGCCTTCTCTTCGTGGTTTCCTCATGGAAAAGGATATGTACACCCTCAATTCTGCCATCGATAACCTGGAGGAGGACAAGAATAAGGTACTCCTCATGACTCTGCATAATGCAAAGGGACTGGAGTTTTCCAACGTGTTTATGGTGGGTATGGAAGAGGGTATCTTCCCTGGATTCATCTCCATGATGAGCGGAGAGGAAGATGAGATTGAAGAAGAAAGAAGACTCTGCTATGTGGGGATTACCCGGGCCAGAGAGAGGCTTTATCTAAGTTCTGCGGATCGGAGAATGGTGAGGGGACAGCAGCAATATAGCCGTCCGTCACGGTTCGTGGAAGAAATCGCTGATGAATATATCGATCAGTATAGTAACAAATCTTCCCATCATTCCCATGGCAGCTCCAGATCCGAATACAATCATGGATTGGGTGATAGTTCCCGCAAATCAGGCCAGAGGAACAAGCCGGAAGTATATCAGCTGAAAAACTTCAAAGTGGCACCTCTCACGGAACTCTCCTATGGAAAAGGAGATCGTGTGAAACACATCAAGTTCGGACTCGGTACCGTAACAGAGATTGTGAAAAACGGAAAGGATCACGAAGTGACAGTGGAATTCGACCGGGTCGGCCGTAAGAAGATGTTTGCATCATTTGCAAAGTTAAAGAAAGTCGAAAATAAAAATTAAGAACAGTCATACATTTTTATGGAAAAACAGCCTGTTGCATGATATAATGACATCAGTAATCTTTTTAGTTATGACTACCTAAGGAGGAAGACGAAGATGAAAAACCTTGAAGAATTATTAGCAATTTCCAAGCTCAATTCTCTGATGGAGAAGAAAGAGGATGAACAGTTCAAAAAAGT
>JBGVCE010000271.1:0-2793 GCA_045226235.1 Anaerobutyricum sp. | reverse complement strand
TAAGATGAAAGGCGTAGCAAAAATTGCAAAGGCAGTGCAGGAGTTTGAACCTTCCCTTGTCCCGACACTCCAAAAAGGGATTGACCGGATACAGGCATTATAGGACTACTTAGCTCTGCTATTTGTATCAATTCCTGAGATTGAAATAGGCGAAAAAAATAAATATTGGTAAATCTTAAAGCGGCATTCAATTGATGCTGCTTTTTTTGGCTTTAGCACTTAAAGTCGTCCTCAAAAGGGATAGATAATAATTAAGGGAAAATTTTGAGACACATCGTTTGATAAAAATATTATATCAGATAGATCGTATCTGATTGAAGAGAACTCATTCTCCAAAATTGAGGAATAGAAACATTTAATCCGTTATGCGATCCGCGGCTGTATTTACGGAGGTGCTGTCGGAGATGCCCTTGGGTATCCTGTGGAATTTCTTTCTGAAGGAGCCATCTTTTCCAGGTATGGTTCTGATGGAATCACAGAGTTTGAAAAGGATCCCCGGACAGGAACAGCGCTCATCTCTGATGATACGCAGATGACACTATTTACAGCAAATGGGCTGCTGGTCGGGGATACACGTGGAGCCATGCGAGGAGTCCAGGGGTGGCCACGGCATTATGTGTCAAGAGCCTATCTGGATTGGCTTATGACACAGGAATCCTCCATGCAGGAAGTGAACCGTCATGAACGTTACACAAAAAACGGGGGATATTCCTGGCTTCTGGATGTACCGGAACTTTACTCCAGAAGAGCACCGGGTAATACCTGTCTATCCGCACTGAAACAGGAAAAAACAGGGGAAGGTTATGAGGACTATGTAGAGGCAAAACGTAATCACAGTAAGGGCTGTGGAGGAATCATGCGCGTCGCTCCGATGGCTGTAAACTACCACTGGGAAGACATGGAGCAGCTTGATCATGAAGGAGCCCAGCTGGCTGCTATAACCCATGGCCATTCACTTGGATACATGCCGGCCGCTGTGCTAGTCCATATCATCAATCGGATCGTATTTCCTTCGAAGGAGAGGAAACAATCTTTAAAGGAAATAATTCTCGAAGCACGAGACACAGCCGCAAAGATATTTACCGGAGATCCGCACCTTGCAAAGCTGATCGATATCATTGACCGTGCAATCAGCTTGGCTGAAGAAAGTTGTGAAGATGATCTCGATAATATCCATCAGCTCGGGGAAGGATGGGTCGGCGAGGAGACTCTTGGTATTTCCCTGTATTGTGCATTGAAATATCAGGATGATTTTTCTTCAGGGATCATTGCAGCAGTCAATCACAAGGGAGACAGTGATTCGACCGGCGCAGTGACAGGCAATATTCTCGGTGCACTGTGTGGGTATTCAGCAATTGAAGAAAAATGGAAAAAGGATCTGGAATTATCAGAAGTCATATTGGAAGTCGCAGATGATCTCTGCCATGGCTGCCAGATGTCAGAGTTTAGCCATTACAGAGATGTAGATTGGGAAATGAAATATATGTACATGCGTCGTCCTGCCAGACAACGTCCGGTTGTTTTCTTCTGGAAAGATACGGAAGAATATGGGTGGCTGTCCAACTGGTATCGTAGGAAATTTAAGATCGATGACTTTGAATATCTTCATGTAGAACAGTATATGATGGCACAGAAAGCAAAGCTTTTCCATGATTCCACCAGATACACTGCTATTCTTCGGGCAACTGAGCCCTGGGAATGCAAGGATCTTGGGAAACAGGTGACCCCGTTTAATGTGGCAGCATGGGATGAAGTGAAATTTGACGTCGTAAAGGCAGGAAATCGTGCAAAATTTGAACAGAATCCGGATCTGAAGCAAAAATTGCTTGATACGGGAAATGCGGTTCTGGCCGAGGCAAGCCCTAAGGATAACATCTGGGGCATTGGTCTCGATGCACAGGCGGCAGCCGCAATAGATATGGCAGAATGGCCTGGTCAGAGCTTGCTTGGGATTGCCTTAATGGAACTACGTTCGGAGTTTTCCGGAAGTATATCTAAAGAGACAGAAATCCGGATGATTCAGGGTGATATCACAAAGATTTCTGATGTGGAAGCAATCGTAAATGCCGCGAACAGAAGCCTGCTTGGAGGTGGAGGTGTAGATGGTGCCATTCACCGTGCTGCAGGACCGAAACTTCTGGAGGAATGTAAGACACTTCCTAAGCATATTGATGTTGAAGAGGATACGGTTCGAGTTTACCGTATAACAGGATATAGCCAGGTGTCACTGTTTGGAGACTCAAAGAAAACGTTTGATGAGGAATTAATCATCATTTAATTATCCCCGCTAGGGGACGGAAACCCTTTAGTCAACATTAATTCTTCAACGTATTTTTTAGATTTATAGATAAGCGTCCTGCAAAGGGAAGGATATCTTAATGTGTTTGATCGTATCAATTCTTGGGGATTTTAACATTCCATAATAAAAAGAGACATCCCGGGTGTCACTCGGGATGCCTGGACGTCTTATAAGCCTTGTTTAAGCGCTGATTTGGTGTTGTCAAATGTGGTTCGAATCCCTCCTGGTTCTTATAGAAAACCTAGCTGCCTAATGCATGCAGACCGTATAATAGATCTCATTTCCTGGCTAGATAAAAAATAGCTTTTTGGAGATGGATCAAGCCCTTTTTCATGAGGATTAACACAGATACAATCATTCCTCCTTTCCAAATATTGGTAATAAATGTGCCCAAAGGTACTCAAAGGTACTCAGGCTAAAAGTTCATTATACGGCTTGTTTATGCGGTTCTTGGGATATTTTCCCTAGAGTTCAAGTCTCCTCGGCAGCTTGAA
>JBGVCE010000270.1:0-3373 GCA_045226235.1 Anaerobutyricum sp. | reverse complement strand
ACATTTCACCACCATACTCACCATCGTTCCCCTTCAGCTGTTGGGTTACTATGTGTCTGTGGCTAAAGGTCTTGATGTGGACAAGCCAAGAAATCTTGCCAAGAGCGTCACCGTTGAATAGAAGGTTTTTTAGAAAAAACTACTATAAAATCACAGATTTTATGGTATGATAAAATTGTAAGTATCATCAGCTTATAAAAACACTATCTATAAATTAACAATTAGGAGGATTTTGTTATGGCAACATGGAAGAATCTGGATACACTTTCATCCTATAAGAAATTACAGGGACTGAAAAACCACGTAAATATCGTGGAAGCCATGTCCGGAGAAAATGGAGCAAAGCGTGTTGCGGAGTACAGTGTGCCCATGGCAGGCGGCCAGGCATTTAACTTCGCTTCAAAAGAAGTGGATGACACCGTTCTTGAAGCGCTTGCTGAACTGGCAAAAGAGCATGAGCTCATCGACAAATACAAAGAATTGCTGAACGGAGCTGTAATCAACACCGGTGAGAGCCGTCTGGTTCTTCATCAGCTTGCCCGCAAACAGCAGCTGGATCCTGTTGTTGTGGACGGTGTTGACAAGGGTGAATTCTATCTGTCCCAGCATAAGAAAGCTGCAGATTTCGCCAACAAGGTACATGCCGGTGAAATCACAAACGCTGCCGGAGAACCCTTCACAACCGTAGTACAGATTGGTATCGGCGGCAGTGACTTAGGCCCCCGCGCTCTCTATATTGCTCTGGAGAACTGGGCAAGAACCAACGGAACCCTGAAGATGGAAGCCAAATTCATCAGCAACGTAGACCCTGATGATGCCTCCGCTATCCTGGCAGCCACCGACCTTGCACACTCTCTTTTCATCGTGGTTTCCAAATCCGGAACCACCCTTGAGACCCTGACGAATGAGGCATTTGTTAAAGATGCCCTGACCAAAGCCGGCCTGGATCCTTCCAAACATATGCTGGCTGTTACCAGTGAGACCTCTCCTTTGGCCAAGAGTGCAGATTATCTGGAAGCCATTTTCATGGATGACTACATCGGTGGACGTTATTCCTCCTCCTCCGCAGTTGGCGGTGTCGTTCTTTCCCTGGCCTTCGGACCGGAAGTATACGCACAGATCCTGGAAGGTGCTGCAGAGGAAGATACTCTGGCATTAAATGAGGATATCATGAAGAATCCTGACCTGCTGGATGCCCTGATCGGTGTTTACGAAGTAAATGTACAGGGTTATAACACCACTGCCGTACTTCCTTATTCCCAGGCACTTTCCCGTTTCCCGGCCCACCTGCAGCAGTGCGATATGGAGTCCAACGGTAAATCTGTAAACCGCTTCTTTGAACCGGTTTCCTACTCCACCGGCCCCATCATCTTCGGCGAACCCGGAACCAACGGACAGCACTCCTTCTATCAGCTGCTTCATCAGGGAACCAATATCGTACCTATCCAGTTCATCGGTTACAAGGACAGCCAGATTGGAAATGATGTGATCATCGAAGGCAGCACCAGCCAGAAGAAGCTCTGCGCCAACGTTGTGGCACAGATCATGGCATTTGCCTGTGGTAAAGATGACGAAAACCTTAATAAGAAATTCGACGGTGGACGTCCTTCCAGTATCATTGTTGGAGAACAGCTCACACCGAAGTCCCTCGGTGCTCTTCTGGCCCACTTCGAGAACAAGATCATGTTCCAGGGCTTCGTATGGAACCTGAACAGCTTCGATCAGGAAGGCGTGCAGCTTGGCAAAGTCCTGGCAAAACGCGTTCTCGCCCATGACACTGACGGTGCGCTGAAAGCATACAGTGATCTGTTTGAGATCTGATTATAACCATAATAATTGATAAAGCTTTATAAATAGTTCCATGACAAAAAAGAGCGCCTTCAGGCTTAATGCCTGAATGTGCTCTTTTTTCTAACATTGAAATCTATATCATTTATTATTCTTTCTGTGGCGAAGATCTTTCCTCTTCTGTTTAAGTACCATCTTCTCCTGAATACTAATCTTCAGGTTTCCGGCCTGGTCGAAAATCCAGGTAAAGGTATTCATCACTGTAATCTCAGCTATGGCAAAGACTCCACATAAGGCAGTACATTTTAACGAGATGGCGTTGAGGTCGAAAATGGTGTGGAACTGAGCCGCACACAGTACCATCCCGACGATACAGATGATGATGACAAAAATATGATAAATGTTTTCCGGTTTTGAGATCTTCCACAGGATCATAAATCCGATCACCGCCAGAAGATAGGTGGAGGCAGTAGCTATATCCACCTCAGAGATATGAAAGAGCTTACCGAACAGTACCATAAATGCTATGGAGAAGAAGGAAGTCAGTGCCGCAGGCATGGCCCGGAAGAGAGTCGTTTTGATAAAACTGCTCCCCTGTTTTTCTTCCTTGTTCTCCAGCGCCAGCAGGAAGGCCGGGATTCCAATGTTAAACATGGAAATCAGGGACACCTGATTAGGCTGCAGAGGGTAGGTAAAACTGTTGATAATGGAAAATACTGCCAGCAGGAAAGAAAAAATGTTCTTGTATAAGAAAAGAGTTGCTGACCTGGTGATATTATTCACATCCCTGCGTCCTTCCCCCACGATATCCTTCATATGAGAGAAGTCAGAATCCAGCAGAACCACCTGGGCTGCCTGTCTGGTGGCATCAGAACCTCCTCCCATGGCTATGGAGCAGTCCGCCTCCTTCATAGCCAGAATGTCATTCACACCGTCACCGGTCATGGCAACCTTCTTTTTCTGCCCGCGCAGGACAGTTACAATCCTCTTCTTCTGCTCCGGTTTCACTCGTCCGAAAACCGTATATTTCTTCAATGCTTCCGCATAGTCCCTGTCCGTTTTTAAAGTGGTTGCATCCACACATCTCTGGGCATCCTTTATCCCGGCCAGCTGGGCAATTCTTGCCACAGTGACCGGATTATCTCCGGAGATTACCTTGATATCCACACCCCTATCCGCAAAATAGGAGAAAATCTCCGGGGCATTTTCACGGATATTGTTCTTCATGACCACAAATAAAACGGGAGCCCCGTCACAGGTCAGGGCAAGCACACGCTCCCCTCTTCCGGCATATCCGTTAATGAGATTCTGATTGGCTGACAGGTCGGGTCCCTGCAGCAAATACTCCGGAGCACCCAGACGGTAAGTATGATCTGTGGTCTGTATCTGGGAATATTTATTTTTGGAGCTGAAGGGAAGGATCTGGGTGGCGATTAATTTGGTGCCGGTACCGCAGTAATTGCGGAGAGCCTGCATAGTGATATTGGTATCGGGGATGGTCTGAACATAACGACACAGCAGGTCTCCGTCCACCCTGTCAACCCCCACAGGAGCGACAAGAGTATCAACTTCCATCTCATCTTTT
>JBGVCE010000269.1:0-5393 GCA_045226235.1 Anaerobutyricum sp. | reverse complement strand
ATATCCCGGTCACCCAGGGCATCCAGCAATTCACGCAGGGTTCTCTTCAGCCGGTGGGGAGCTTCATATAAGACTATGGTCCTGGTTTCTTTTTTCAGATCCTCAAGGATTGCCGACCTTTCCTTCTTCTCATAAGGAAGAAAGGCCTCAAAAGCAAATCTTCTGGTGGCCTGTCCCGACATGGTTAAGGCAGTGATACATGCACAGGCACCCGGCAGGGAAGTCACGGAGATCCCCTCCTGATAACACAGTTTCACCAGTTCTTCCCCCGGATCGGAGATCCCCGGGGTTCCCGCATCAGTAATCAGGGCAATATCCATCCCTTCCTTCAGTCTCTCCACAAGATATATGGCCTTATCGATCTTATTGTATTCGTGATAGCTGGTCATCTTAGTCTTAATCTCAAAGTGATTCAACAGTTTGATACTGTTTCTGGTATCCTCCGCTGCGATAAGATCAACTTCCTTCAGGGTCCTTAAGACCCGGAAGGTGATATCCTCCAGATTCCCTATGGGGGTTGCGCACAAATATAAAGTCCCTGTCATTATCTTTCTCCGTCCATTTCATTATCCATTCCATAAATGTGGTAGATCTCATCGGTATAAGTTCCATCCTCCTGATAAACAATCAAAGGAGGATCCACAGTTATCCTCTGTTTTCCTCCTTTTACCGCATCGATCAGCACCATATTAGGTTCTTTATCCACATATGGGTAGACCAGCCGCATACGCTTTGGCTCTAATTTATATTTCTTCAATGTACTTATGATCTCCGCCAGGCGGAAAGGTCTATGTACCATAATCAGATGTCCGCTGTGTTTTAGCAGCCAGGCAGATGCGGATACCACATCCTCCAGGGTGCACAAAATCTCATGGCGGGATATTGCTTTTTCGTAGTCCTCATTTGTCTTCCCATGACTTCCTGTCATGTAAGGAGGATTGCAGGTAACATAATCGAAAGAATCCTGACCATAGAAGCTCCTGACTTCCTTAACATCCCCCTGATCAATACGAATCTTATCCTCCTGGCCATTGATGGCAAAGCTTCTGCGAGCCATATCTACATAAGATTCCTGATATTCCAAAGCAGCCACAGAATCCAACGGATATTTGGCTTCCAAGAGGATAGGGACAATCCCCGTCCCACTGCACAGGTCCATCACTTTGGCCCCCTTCTTTACTTTAGCATAATCTGAAAGTAAGACGGCGTCCATCCCAAAGCAGAATCCGTTAGTCTTCTGCAGAATCTTATATCCTTGAATCTGCAGGTCATCCAGCCTCTCCTCCGGCTTCTTCTCCATATGGTCCACGCGGATCCGTCCTTTCTATAATTTGGATTTTCCTTCCTGCTTCTCCAGAGCCTCCAGTTTCTTCAGCTCATTATCCATCTTGATCTTCTCTTTCTTTCTCTTCTGACGGATATTAATCTGGCCGACGGGATACTCCACGATCTCTTTCTCGTCCTTATCCGTGGTGATAATCAGTTTAACCGTCTGACGGAGCACGTTGATACTGTGTACCACTCCTTTACCCCCGCCTACGATAGATACTTCATCTTTCACGTTGGGCAGTTTACTATTCAGGTACTCATAGGTGTCCTGCTCATTTTTCAGACAGCACATAAGACGCCCGCACATACCGGAAATCTTGGTGGGATTCAGGGACAGGTTTTGCTCCTTAGCCATCTTGATGGATACCGGTATGAACTCGGACAGAAATGTACTACAGCACAGACTCCTTCCGCAGATTCCAATGCCGCCCTTGATCTTGGTCTCATCCCTGACACCGATCTGACGCAGTTCGATACGTGTCCGGAATACGGAAGCCAGATCCTTTACCAGCTCACGGAAATCAATACGTCCATCAGCGGTAAAATAGAAGAGAACCTTATTATTGTCAAATGTATACTCACAGTCGATGAGTTTCATCTTAAGATCATGTTTCTTGATCTTCTCCAGGCAGATATCAAAGGCCTCTTTGCTCTTGATCTTATTCTCCTGCTGGGTCTTCTCATCCTCAGCTGTGGCGATGCGGATCACGGATTTTAAGGTGGATACGATCTTCTCCTCCTTCACTTCCCGCTTGCCAAGCACAACTTTACCGAATTCCACCCCACGGGCAGTCTCCACGATAACATGATCACCAACCTCCACCTCAAAATCTCCGGCAGAGAAATAATATATCTTTCCGTTATCTCTGAAACGGACTCCTATGACTTGTACCATTGTACTTCTCCTTTTTCTATCTATATATCACTGAAAACTTCTCCGGATGAACACAAAAAGCAGGTCCAGGGAAGGCTCAAAATTCACGTTTGCCCTGATCTGCCGCTCTGTCTGAGAGATTCGGTCATTAATCCGGTTAATTTCTTCCATGGTTAACAGCTTTTCCTGTATCTGAATAGTGGAAATTGCATTGGAAAAAAAGAGTTTTTCTCTATCCTTAAGAATCTTCCATACCATGATGTCCCGAAACCACAGACGTATGATGTCCAGGTAATCATTAATCTGATCTTTGTAGGCTTTACATTGCCTGGCCTGTCCATCCAATTCGAAGATCTCCCACTCATGCATGGATCTTAAAAGTCGGAAGGCATGCTCCCTCATCTGATTAAATTCCGGGGAATTTGCGATGCGGATGGCTCGTCCCAGATTGCCCATGGCAAATCCGGCATAAAAATCTGCCATGCCTTCGTCGATCCGCTCCCGCTCCATAAGATACCGCCGGATGGCATAATCAGGAACCGGCTTAACACTCATGGTGATACACCTGGAAAGTATGGTAGGAAGAAATGCTCCCCTGCTGTTGGTTAGCAGAAAGATCACCGCGTAATCAGCAGGCTCCTCGATGGTTTTGAGGATTGCATTCTGGGCAGCAGGATTCATCTTTTCTGCTTCATCGATAATGTATATCTTATAAGGCCCCTTATAGGGACTGATATCTATGGTGTTCACCACCTGATCCCGGATCTCTCCCACGCTGATTACATTTGCCTTCTCATGGGTTACCCAGATGACATCCGGATGGTTCCGATGGTCTATCTGGATACAGGAAGTACATTTTCCGCAGGGTTTTCCTGATGTAGCCTCACACTGCATAATCCTGGAGAAGGCAGCAGCAAGAGTTTTTTTTCCGCAGCCCTTCTCCCCTTCAAAGATGTATGCATGAGAAACCCTGCCCCGGGCGATAGCAAACTGAAAATAATCTTTTATCGATTCATTTCCCAGGATTTGATCCAAATCGTTCATTATACTTCCTCTATATGCATCCGAATCTTCTGATGAATCTCCTCCACGGGAAGACATCCGTCAATCCGGATAACTTCCGGCCTGTCCTTAAGCACCTTGCGGTATCCCTCAGATACCATATGATGAAAATCGACGCTTTCCTGCTCCAGCCTGTCCAGCTTCTTCTGTTTCTTTTTTCTTGCCAGGCCTTCTTCCTCCGGAACATCAATAAAGAAAATCAGATCCGGCTGGTAGATCCCGATGCCTGGTTCGTTAATCCTGGAAACCGTCTCGATTCCCAGCCCTCTGGCAATTCCCTGATATACGATGGATGAATCCACAAAGCGGTCGCAGATCACGAATTTTCCTTCCTCGATGGCCGGCCCGATTACATCATGGATTAGCTGGGCCCTGGAAGCTGCATACAGAAGCATTTCCGTCACATCGGACATCTCCGTATATTCAGGATTAAGGATAATCTGACGGATAGTCTCCCCGATCCGGGTTCCACCCGGCTCTCTGGTAATCAGGCATTCTCTTCCCTTCTCCTCAAGATACTCTTTTAGTCTTTCTATCTGGGTGGTCTTTCCGGACCCATCCGGGCCTTCCAAAACGATAAACTTTCCCTTCATTGTGATACTCCTATCATTAACTTTCTTCCGAAAAGTCCTGAAAGCATGCCACTTCTATGGTTCCTTCGGATAAAGCTGGTACATTATAACCATTATATAGGTAATATTTTATATTTGCCACTATTTCTTTTGTGATTTTTTCTCCCGGGACCAAAACCGGAATACCTGGTGGATAAAGATAGATGTAATCCGCAACGATTTCATCTATACTCTCCTCCAATGATACTCTCCTGCTCTTACCGGTTCTGATTTCCCAGACAGGTTTACACTGCAAAGGCTTCCGCGAAAAGAGAAGTCCCGGCCTCTCTTCTGCTCCTTCCACATCCCTGCTCTGGACATGTTCTAATTCTGCATCTATGGTAAAGATTGCTTCTTCCAGTCTGTCAAATGTTTCGGCTGTATCATTGATCGAGGTCATGGCTAGACTATAGAAAGCTGTTTCCATCTCACACTCTATATGAAAACGCTTAAGCAATTGCCTGAAGAGTTCTGCCCCGGTTATAGTAGTATTCTTAGTCAGAAAAACCAGTTTTCCCAAATCATAATCAAATATCTGGTCCTTCCCCGGAGTAAACAAAGAAATATGCTTCAGTTTTGCACATTTCTCCCTGAATTTCCTAAGGTTATCCACATATTCCTGCATCTTGTCCGGATGATTCTGTGTATAACAGACTCCATATTCGGCGGATGCCAGCAGAAGATAAGAAGGACTGGACGTCTCATAAATGGAGAGCATCTCTTCTATCCTGCCTGCAGGAACCAGATTAGAACACAGATGGAGCAAGGCGGTCTGGGTAAGACAGGGCAGTGTCTTATGAATACTTTGAATTACCAGATCAGCGCCACAGTTTATGGCACTTTCCGGGAAGTCCTGATGAAAAACAAAATGTGCACCGTGTGCTTCATCCACAATCAAAGGAATTCCATAGGGTTCCAGGATTTCCTTAATCCCAGCTATATCGCTAACGATTCCTTCATAGGTCGGGGAGGTGATTACCACTGCCTTAGCTCCGTGATGTTCTTCCAGCAGTTTTTTTATCTCCACTTTCTGGTTTACCCCGATATCCAGAAACATATCATACTCTTCTGAGTACTCAGGATAAAGGTATATGGGAGTCAGATGAAGAAGGCGGACAGCATTATAAACCGATTTATGACAGTTTCTGGCCATGATGATCTCGTCTCCCGGCTGACAAACCGCCGAGACAGAAGCCAGGATGCCCACAGTACTCCCATTTACCAGATACCAGGACTTCCTTGTACCATAAATATCCCTCAACTGATCCATGGATTCCCGAATCATACCTTCCGGATGATGGAGGTTATCATATCCCTGAATCTCCGTGATGTCCATCTCTATAAGATCTCGGGCCGATAGTTTTCTCTTATGCCCCGGCATGTGAAAAGGGATACGGTTTTCATTTTTCAGATTCATAAGTTTTTTGCAGATGATCATTTCCATAAAATTTACAATCTCTAATATAATTCACATCTCTTCAGGGAACAAAATTTCCTGTTCAATAAAAAAATCTCTG
>JBGVCE010000268.1:0-3634 GCA_045226235.1 Anaerobutyricum sp. | reverse complement strand
AGTGGTCACTTTAGGGATAAGGTACTTGTGGTCTACCTTCCGGAATGCCATGAGAGCATAGCAGGAATCATAGCAGGCCGCATCAAGGAGCATTACCATAAGCCGGTATTTGTCCTGACCAGATCCAAGGGTGGAGTAAAGGGTTCCGGCAGATCCATAGAGGCATATCATATGTTTCAGGAGATGACCAGAGTCAAAGACCTTTTTGTCAAATACGGCGGACATCCCATGGCTGCAGGTTTATCCATGGAGGAGGACCGGATCGAAGAATTACGAGGCCGTCTTAATGAAAACACCAGCCTGGAGGATAAGGATTTTGTGGAGAAAGTAAACATAGATGTGGCGGTTCCTTTTTCCTATCTGTCAGAGGAATTTATCGGGGAACTTTCTCTTCTGGAACCCTTTGGGAAAGGAAATGAAAAGCCCTTGTTTGCCCAGAAGGATCTGCGTGTTTCAAGCCTCAGAGTTATGGGGACAAGTGGGCGTTGCACAAAACTATATGTGTATGACCGGTCCGGCTATGGTATGGAGGTTCTATATTTCGGCGAATCGGATGAATTTTTAAAAGAGATGGAAGAGAAATACGGCAGGGGGGAAATAAACCGGCTGAAGAAGGGATTGCCGGCTCATGTGCAGATGCACATCACCTATTATCCCCAGATTAATGAGTGGAGGGGGAATAAGACCATTCAGGCTGTAATACAGAATTATCGCTTCTGTTAGTATGACACAAAAGGATGGCAAATTATTCCTACTGCTTATAGTAATTTCTGAAATTATCTGATATAATATATTCAGCTTAAATTATCTTTGCACATTTTCATTCATTATAAACCGAAGAAGGAGAATATCATGAAAAAGCTTGAAGATTATGTTATCAGTATTCCGAATTTCCCAAAACCAGGCATAGTATTCCGTGATGTAACATCTATACTGCAGGATCCGGATGGTTTACAGTTAAGCATCCATGAGATGCTGAAACTTCTGGAGGGTGTGGAATTTGATGTTGTTACCGGAACAGAAGCAAGAGGCTTCCTGTTCGGTATGCCCATCGCTTATGGCAAGCATAAAGCCTTTATTCCAATTCGCAAAAAGGGAAAGCTTCCCCGCGAGACCGTGAGAAAAGAGTTTACTCTGGAGTACGGTACAGATGTTATCGAGATTCATAAGGACGCTATCTTCCCGGGACAGAGAGTTGTGCTGGTGGATGATCTTCTGGCTACAGGCGGAACTGCCAAGGCAGCTGCCGAACTGATCGAATCCCTGGGCGGAGTTGTGGTGAAGATGATCTTTGTCATGGAACTGGAAGGCCTGGAAGGAAGAAAGATCCTTGAAGGCTATGATGTGGATTCCTGCATTAAATATTCGGGAAAATAATCAGATAGGTGGTATGTTTATCTTGGAACATATGAATTTACTGCAGAGGATGGAGTTTAAAGCTCACTCCTTCAGCAAGGGACAAAAGAGACTGGCAGAGTATATAACTAAAAATTATGATATCGCTGCCTACCTCACGGCATCCAAACTTGGAAAAGAAGCCGGGGTCAGTGAGTCTACAGTGGTGAGATTCGCCTATCAGCTGGAATATGAAGGGTACCCGGAATTGCAGAAGGCCATTCAGGTTATCGTAAAGACCAATTCCAACTCCCAGCAGCGTATGACCTTATCTTCCAAGCGCTATGAGGAGAAAGGCGTTCTTAGAAGCATTCTGACCACAGATATGGAGAGACTGAAGGACACCATTCATTCCGGGATCGACGAGAAGGAGTTCGATAAGGCTGTCCGTATCATCAATGACAGCAGGAGAGTATATATACTGGGAGCAAGAAGCGCCGCCTATCTGGCAGGGCTCCTGGGATATTATTTTAAGATGTTATTTGACAAAGTGACTGTGGTGGAGACAGCAAGTACCTCAGAAACCCTGGAACAGATGTACAATATCGGACAGGGTGATGTGCTGATTGGCGTATCATTTCCCAGATATTCAAAGAGGACGATCACTGCGCTTCAGTATGCGAAGAATCATGGGGCTGATACCATAGCATTGACGGATAATATGCATTCTCCGGTAGCTGATTCCTCTGACTGTGTTCTTGTGGCCAAGACGGATGTTATGACCATCGTGGATTCCATGGTGGGACCTCTAAGTATCGTGAATGCTTTGGTTACTGCTCTGGCTTTGCTCCGTAAGGACGATGTGGAGAAACATCTTATGTCCCTGGAAGCGCTCTGGAGTGAGTATGACGACGTATATAACAGGAGTAATCAATAAGTGAAAACAATAGTGATTATTGGTGGAGGGGCAGCCGGTCTTATGGCTGCCATTTCTGCGTCTTATAAGAAGAATAAAGTAATTCTGCTGGAGAAAAATGAAAAGCCTGGCAAGAAACTTTTTATCACCGGGAAAGGCCGTTGTAATATTACAACAGCCTGCCCTCCAGAAGATTTCCTGTCCTATATTCAGACCAACCCGCGTTTTCTACACAGCTGTTTTCAGCGCTTCAACAACGAAGCCATGATGCAGTTTCTGAAGGACCGCGGTTTAAAGATAAAGATTGAAAGGGGGATGAGAGTCTTTCCCGAAAGTGATCATTCCTCTGATGTGATACGGCTCCTAAAGGAAGAATGCCTTAAAAATGGGGTGAAGTTCCGATACCATGCTCATGCAGCGAAGATTAACTGGAGCGAGGAAAATGGATTCCAATCCGTGGAACTTACGGATGGACAGATGATAAAGGGGGATTCACTTATCCTTGCATGCGGGGGAAAGTCTTACCCTTCCACAGGCTCCAACGGGGAAGGCTATCAGCTGGCAGCTTCCATAGGACATACCATCAAGGAGCCGGAACCCTCCCTGGTGCCCTTCGTTATAAAAGAAAACTGGTGTAAAGAACTGATGGGATTGACCCTGAAAAATGTATCCATCCGGGTAAAGGACGGCAAGAAGCTGGTCTATGACGGATTCGGAGAATTCCTTTTTACCCATTTTGGAGTGAGCGGCCCTTTGGTACTGACGGCAAGTACCAGACTGGGAAAGCATCAGAAAGCATTAAAAGAAGGAAGATTACGCCTCCTGCTTGACCTGAAACCTTCCCTGACCCAGGAACAGCTGGAGAAGAGGTTTCTTCGTGAGTTTGATACCTTCCGTAACAAAGACATATCCAATGTTATCGACACCATGCTTCCGAGAAAGATGGTTCCGATCTTCCTGACACTGGCCCAGATCGATCCTCACAAGAAAGTGAGGGACCTGGCCAAAGCCGACCGCCACAGGATGGTCACCCTGATGAAGGAGATCCCCATGTCCATAATTGGTGTGAGAGGATTCGAGGAGGCCATCATTACCAGAGGAGGGGTAAACGTTAAGGAAGTGAACCCCACCACCATGGAATCAAGGATAGTTCCCGGGGTCTTTTTTGCCGGAGAGATCCTGGATGTGGATGGAGTTACCGGAGGTTTTAACCTTCAGATTGCATGGTCCACAGGATACACGGCAGGTTTCTTTGCCTGAAGACGAAAAGATCATTTTTACCAAAAAAAATGCTTTTCTTTCCATATTTTTTGTGGTATTATGTTGAAGAATATGTTTTCAGCATTATTAGATGAAAGCTATTCTTTTTTTTGAGAGGAGACA
>JBGVCE010000267.1:0-4450 GCA_045226235.1 Anaerobutyricum sp. | reverse complement strand
ACTGTTGACCTTATTTCCGGAAACAGTCAGCCTTGGTTCGATCTTCAGTACCTTGCCGGATACTGAGCTGAAGATGTTGGCGGAAACAAAACCACCTGCTTCAGCGATCTTCTGACCAACTAATACATTGTCACCTTTTTTCACACAGGCGACTGCCGGTGCACCGATGTGCTGGCTTAAAGGATAAACCATTTCACCCTGGGGTAAGTATTCCGTAATTGCTTTGTCCTTACTTAATTCTTTCCCGTCATAAGGATGAAGGCCGCCTTTAAATGTCAGTAATCCCATTTTTTTACCTTCTTTCTCAACTTTTATGCTTAAATATATATAAAAACTACAAAGGTTGTCACTTCATTATAATAAAGGAAATACCTTGTAAAATCAAGGAAGTCTTGATGAAATTCACTTGCTGACGGCATCTATTCCACCGGAATCTTCTTCCTGGTCTGAGATAATCTCTACCACCAGCTTATGAGGGAGACACACAATGGTTTCCCCCCGGAAGCGGACCGGGTGGTGTTTCACACAGATCTGGTCCGGACAATCCGCCTCTGTCATATCTGCTGCGCCGTCCCGGATTACGAGTACGCTGACGAAATCCTCACCGCGGATTGGGACTGTCTGCTCTTCTGCCAGGCTATAATTCCCGTACAGCTTCCCGTCAATCCTAACCTGTGCCAGGGCTCCCTCCTTCCGGCCTGACCGGACAGCAAGCAAGGCGAACAATGCCGCCACACAAAACACAAGGATCAAAATCAGGTCGCTCTTTTTTCTAATTAAATCCGATCCATTTCCGGGCAATTTTATATCCTCCCATAGCGAGCATCCGTTTAAATTTTCCATGGGAACCTGCCAGATTTCCGAGAACCGAGCGCTTGATCTTTCGGTAGGCGGCAGGGGATTTCTTCCGCAGGTATGCCCATAATCTTGCTTTTTCGCGGTCCGCTTCTTCTGTGTTGATCCTCATGAGGAGCACGGAGCTAACCAGAGTAATTGTGCTAAGATAATGAAGCATATAATTCTCCAGTTTTTTGCAGGAGAATGTTCCCTCGTGTTTTGCGAAGGTATCAATCATGATCTTATTCACACGAATCTGCTGATCAATCCTTGACATCATAACCTTCTCATTTACAGACTGGTCATCACGACCGATATAATAGCGATAAAAATCCACATCCATATAATACATTTTTTTAAGATATGGCAATGGCCAGTAGACAAAAATATTATCTACATAAAATGTATGTTTGGGAAGTTCGAACCGGCATTCTTTAAGCAGCTGGGTCCGGTAGATGACAGAATGCATCAGAATATTCTGTGAGACTTTAAATCTTCCCACCTCTTCCCAGGTAAAATACCTGTTCTGAGGAAGGATGGAACGATATTCAATCACCTTTTTATGTTTTACTCCCTGTTTTTCATAGACGTAATTGGAGATCAAAGCATCCAGGGGTTCTTCTTCTTTAGCTGCTTCTTTCAGAAAGGCCAGTATCTCTTTATAAGCATCCGGTGCCACCCAATCATCGCTGTCCACCACTTTATAAAACATACCGGTGGCATGCCGGAGTCCCGCATTTACTGCCTCTCCGTGTCCGCCGTTTTCCTGGTGGATGGCACGGACGATGCCTGGGTAAGCTGCTTCATATTCATCCGCGATGGCTGCCGTATTATCCTTTGAGCCGTCATCAACGATCAGAATCTCCACATCCTCTCCCCCGGGCAAAAGGCTCTCGATGCATGTCCTCATATAGTCCTGGGAATTATAACTGGGAATCGCAATGGATAGTATCTTCATACAAATCTCCTTCCAACACGTCTAATAAGGCGGTTACATAGTTGGTATAAACTGTGCAACAGCCTGTTTGATAACAATACTTGTGTTTATCTAACGGTAGATGATCTCATCACGGCCGGGCCCGTTGGAAACCATGGTGATGGGATATCCGATCTCTTTTTCAATAAATTCAATATAGTTTCGACAATTCTCCGGCAGATCCTCATATTTTTTAATCCCGCGGATGTCACATTTCCATCCCGGCAGGACCTTCAGTACCGGTTTTGCCTGTTCCAGTTTATATGTTACGGGGAATTCTTTTGTCACTTCCCCGTCAATCTCATAGCCTACACATACAGGGATCTCATCCAGATAACCCAGTACATCCACAACGGTAAATGCTACATCGGTTGTCCCCTGCATACGGCATCCGTATCTGGAAGCGACACAGTCAAACCAACCCATGCGTCGTGGTCTTCCGGTGGTGGCTCCGAACTCTCCTCCGTCTCCTCCCCGGACACGAAGTTCCTGGGCTTCATCCCCGAATATCTCACTGACAAATGCGCCGGCACCCACTGCGCTGCTGTACGCTTTCACGACTGTTACGATCTTCTCGATGGCATATGGGGGTATACCTGCCCCGATTGCACCGTAAGCCGCCAAAGTGGAGGAAGATGTAACCATCGGGTAGATTCCGTGATCCGGATCTTTCAGCGTGCCAAGCTGCCCTTCCAGAAGTATCGTTTTTCCTTCTTTAAGAGCCTCATTAAGATAAGTGGATACGTCACATACAAAAGGTTCCACCATCTCTTTGTAATCCATAAGTGTACGGAAGATCTCATCCTCCTTCAGCAGAGGTTTATGATAGAGATGCTCCAACAGTACATTCTTCTGGGCAATAACCCGGGAGATCTTTTCTTTCAATGTCTCAGGATCCATAAAAAGCTCACTTACCTGAAAACCAATCTTGGCGTATTTATCAGAATAAAAAGGAGCGATTCCGGATTTGGTAGATCCGAAAGACTTTCCTCCCAGACGTTCTTCCTCATACTGATCGAAAAGAATATGATATGGCATCACCATCTGGGCACGGTCAGACACAAGAATCTTCGGACTGGGTACTCCTTTGGATACAATATCGTTTACTTCTTTGAAAAGCACGGGAATATTCAAGGCAACACCATTGCCGATCACACTGGTAGTATGGTCATAAAAAACACCGGATGGCAAGGTGTGAAGTGCAAACTTTCCATAACTATTGATGATCGTGTGGCCGGCATTAGCACCGCCCTGGAATCGCACAATAATATCAGAATTCTCAGCAAGCATATCTGTGATCTTGCCTTTACCTTCATCGCCCCAGTTCGCTCCAACGATCGCTTTTACCATATCTGTATCCTCCTGGTCATAATGACAACAAATCTACAAAACTGTTTCTCACAAAAAGTTATTATAACGGATTATTATTAATAAGTAAAGTATTAAAGTAGACGAAATCTTCTGGCCAAACTAAGCAGAGTCCCACCTTTGGGGAAATTCCTAATCTCTTCTTCCGTAACGCCCCCAAGTTTCACTTCAGCTACAAAGTAGACAATCACCGCAAACCCTACTGCCAGCATCATGCATACCAGGATGATAAGCCGCAGCGGAAGCAGGCCTGAAAAAATGAAATACGTAATCTGATACAGTCCCTGATAGAAGAGATAACAAAACGCTCCCATGATCAGGGCACTGACCGCCGGAATCAGGAAGGTCTTCCTGATCTCCTGCCTGTACTTTAAGAACTTTCTTACGCTCAGGCTGTTCAGAAGGCACATCATAAAAGAGTAAAAACAGGTGGCTGCAACCAGAGCGTAGAGATCCAGACCGGTAAAATAAAGAAGACCGGCCAGAAGTATAACCTGAAGCAGCAAAGATAAAGCGGCATTGCGAAGAGGTATATTTACTTTTCCGATGCCCTGCAGTACCCCGTTGGACACGGTAGATAGACTGTAAAATACGACGCAGATGCACCCCGCCCTCAGGATGTTGATTGCCATCCTTATGGTGGCTCTCTGGGGGAACAGAACCTGCATGACAGGACAGGCCAGCACACATAAACCTACCGCTGCAGGGATGCTGATCATCATGGTAAAATGAATGGCTTCCTTTACCTTCTCCCCGCACTTCCTGTAATTACCCAAAGTATAACTCCCGGACACCGCCGGGATCATGGCTGTGGACATGGAATTGGCCAGGGCCACGGGAACGTTGACAAGCACCCAGAATTTACCGGAGAAGACTCCATATAAAGAGGCGGCCTGTCGGCTATCTACCCCTCGGAAATCCATCACATCAATAAATACTGTCTGATTGATTACCGTGCTGATATTATAGACGAAGGTACTCAGAATCACCGGTGTAACCATCAGCAGAATGACCAGAAACAGGCTTCCTGTGCTGGTGTTCACCCCGGATACATCATGCATCCTGCGCTTCTTAAAGTAAGATGCATTGGACATATAGAGAACCAGCATGAAGACAAGACCTGTGATAACTCCGGCGACGATACCGGCGGCAGAACCCATAGCTCCAAAAACGGGAACTTTCTGTTCATCACCGCCCGCAAAGAGGCGGATAAACAGTATTGCGGCGCCGATACTTACGATGGCATTCATGATCTGCTCTATGATCTGA
>JBGVCE010000266.1:0-2451 GCA_045226235.1 Anaerobutyricum sp. | reverse complement strand
CGAAGGGGAGCCGGTGGCAGCCGCTGGTGAGAACGGATCTTCTTCGGGGTCCGGTGGCGGCAATTCTAACTCCGGCAATTCCGGATCCGGCAAGAATATCTCCGGTGACGTTGCTAATTCCAATTCGGGAGGAGGCTCCTCAGGGTCCGGAAGCTCCGGCAAGAAATCTGCCAGTAGCTCCGGGGGAACCTGCACCATCTCCATCAACTGCTCCACCATTTTAAATAATATGGATAACCTGACCGCCGGCAAGGAGGAATTCGTACCCTCTGACGGATGGATCCTGAAGTCGACTAAGGTAAGCTTCAGTGATGGGGAATCTGTTCATGATGTTCTGCAGCGTGTCTGCAAGGACAAGGGGATCCACATGGAATCCTCCTTCACTCCTGCCTATAATTCCGCCTATGTGGAAGGAATCAACCAGCTTTATGAATTCGACTGTGGCGAACTGTCCGGCTGGATGTATAACGTTAACGGCTGGTTCCCCAATTACGGCTGCAGTAAATACGTTCTTTCGGACGGGGATGTGATCAACTGGGTCTACACCTGTGATCTGGGCAAAGATGTGGGAGATAATTCAATGTACTGATGATCCACGATTCAGACAGGAGGTTTATCAATGATTGACATACATAACTGTGAGACGATTTTCTATGAGAAAGAGGTCCTCTTGGAGGAGTATAAAAAGGACTGTGTGGATGTGCCCAGATTTCTGTCCTACTGCCGCAGATGCAGTAACTTCGGGAAGATCTGGTCCTGCCCGGAATTTGACTTTGATCCCATGGACTACTGGAATAAATATGAACACCTGCGGATCATAGCCATGAAGATTATCGTCCCCCGGGAACTTAGGGAGGAGGAATTCGATGACCAGGGCAAGACCCAGGTGATTACTTCTCTGCTGGACGGTTATAAAAGAGACTTTGACAAATATATCTATGAGCAGGAAAAGACAAAGGAAAACTCCGTGGGACTCAGCGGAGGCTCCTGCCTACTGTGCAGTCCGGCCCCCTGCAGCAGGGAGGAAGGAAAACCCTGCAGGCAGCCGGATAAGATGAGGCACTCCATCGAATCTCTGGGTGGTGATGTAAGCCTCACCGTTACCAAATACCTGAATCAGAAACTGGAATGGATCGAAAACGGCCATCTGCCGTCACATTTTATGCTTGTGGGAGGACTGCTCTGGTGAGTGATACCTTTTCAACCTATCATCCAATCTTAAATATGCTGTTTTTTGCCGGGGTTCTGGGGGTGACCATGTTTGTCACCCACCCCATCATCCTGGGCATATCTCTGGTCAGCGCCATCTCCTATGCAACCCTTCTTAAGGGCTGGAGAAGGACTCTGAGAAATAATCTCATTTTCACCCTTCCGGTCATGGTGATCGCTGCGGCCATCAACCCCCTCTTTAACCATTATGGCGTAACTATCCTGGGCTACCTGCCCAACGGCAATCCCTTTACCCTGGAGAGCTGTATCTACGGATTGGTCATGGCTTTTATGCTGGCGGCAGTCATCACCTGGTTTTCCTGTTATACCGAGGTAATGACTTCAGATAAGTTCATCTATCTGTTTGGGAGGCTGATTCCGGCCTTGTCCCTGGTTTTATCCATGGCCCTTCGTTTTGTGCCTCATTTTGCCCGACAGGCAGGAGTGATCGCCGACGGACAGAAATGTGTGGGCAGGAGCATTTCCAACGGAAATGTACTCTCTAGGATCAAGCATGCCATCACCATCTTTTCCATCCTGGTAACCTGGGCTCTGGAGAATGCCATCGAGACGGCGGACTCCATGAAATGCAGAGGGTACGGAGAGAAGGGGAGGACGGCCTTCGCCATCTTTCGTTTTGACGGACGGGATGGATATTGCCTGGCAGGCATGATGGCGGCTTTTGCCATCGTAATCTTAGGCGCAGTTAAGGGCTATGTATTTTCAAGATACAATCCCAAAATTCTTGTGGAAGGCTGGCCGCTGACCCTGGGAAGTTTCTGTGTATTTGGGGCATTCCTGATCTTCTGCATGCTTCCGGTAATCCTGGAACTGGCCAGTCGTTATATGTGGAAGAAGAGAAGAGAGATGGCAGATGTAAGCCCTGTAGAGAGTTATCGCCTGTGGGAACTGGAGTAAATTAGGTCATTATTGTTTCAATGTGGAGAGATAGATATGGCATATATCGTTGAGATTCAGGACCTGTCATTCGCTTATCCCAATGAGGAGGTCAGAGCCCTGGACCATATAAATCTGAATATCGAAGAGGGAGAGTTCCTGGTGCTTTGCGGAAAAAGCGGCTGCGGGAAGAGCACACTGCTTACCCACCTGAAGACACCCCTGACGCCCCATGGGAAGCGAAAGGGACAGCTGCTCTTTGACGGAGAGCCCATCGACCAGATGGATAACCGGATTCAGACCCAGAGGATCGGCTACGTTCTGCAGAACCCGGACAACCAGATT
>JBGVCE010000265.1:0-15076 GCA_045226235.1 Anaerobutyricum sp. | reverse complement strand
TACGGCCACGCCAAGGTCGTAGTTCTCCATATTTTCCGTCACTTCCTTAACCAATGTATTGGCCTTGGAAAGGATCCATTTATCTGCCGGAGTCAGGTCATCCAAAGTGACATCGGACAGGTCGGCTTTTTCAATATTCATGAGCATGAAACGGGAAGCGTTCCATACTTTGTTTGCAAAATTACGGCTGGCGAGAATCTTCTTCTCGGAGTAGCGCATATCATTGCCCGGTGCATTACCGGTAACCAGGGTAAGACGCAGGGCATCTGCTCCGTACTGGTTGACAACCTCCAGGGGATCGATACCGTTACCCAGAGACTTGCTCATCTTGCGGCCCAGCTCGTCCCTAACCAGGCCGTGAATCAGCACATCCTGGAAGGGGGATCTACCCGTATGCTCATATCCGGAAAATACCATTCGGATAACCCAGAAGAAAATGATGTCATAGCCTGTAACCAATACATTGGTGGGATAGAAATAATCCAGATCTTCCGTCTGTTTGGGCCATCCCAGGGTGGAGAAAGGCCACAGGGCGGAGCTAAACCAGGTATCCAGAGTATCCTCATCCTGAGTCAGATTATGGCAGCCGCACTTAGTGCAGGCTTCCGGTTTTGTGGGGCTTACCGTGATCTCACCGCAGTCCGCACAGTAGTAGGCAGGAATGCGATGTCCCCACCAGAGCTGGCGGCTTATACACCAGTCGCGGATATTCTCCAGCCAGTGGAGATAAGTACGGTCAAAATGCTGGGGAACAAAGCGGAGCTCACCGTTCTTCACTGCCTCGATGGCCGGTTTTGCCAGCTCTTCCATGGCGACGAACCACTGTTTTTTTACCATCGGCTCTACCGTGGTATGGCAGCGGTCATGGGTACCTACATTGTGGTTGTGGGGCTCGATCTTCACTAAGAGCCCAAGCTCGGTGAGATCTTCCACGATGGCCTTCCTGGCTTCATAGCGATCCATTCCGGCATATTTTCCACCCTTCTCATTGATGGTACCATCGTCGTTCATGATGTTGATCTCCGGGAGATCATGGCGTTTTCCAACCTCGAAGTCGTTGGGGTCATGGGCCGGTGTGATCTTCACAGCACCGGTTCCGAATTCTTTATCTACATAGGTATCCGCCACAACGGGAATCTCACGGTCTACCAGCGGAAGCATCAGTTTCTTGCCGATGAGGTCCGTATACCTTTCATCCTCCGGATGAACAGCCACAGCAGTATCACCGAGCATGGTTTCCGGGCGGGTGGTAGCGATCTCCACAAACTGGTCGGACCCGATGACCGGGTACTTGATATGCCAGAAGAATCCAGCCTGATCTTCATATTCTACCTCGGCATCAGAGATGGATGTCTGGCACACCGGACACCAGTTGATGATGCGGGAGCCACGGTAGATGTAGCCTTTTTCATAGAGGCGGATAAATACTTCCTGAACAGCCTGGGAGCATCCCTCATCCATGGTAAAACGCTCTCTGTCCCAATCTGCGGAAGAACCCAGTTTCTTCAGCTGGCTGACAATCCTTCCGCCGTACTCTTCTCTCCAGGCCCATGTGCGCTTCAGGAAGCCTTCTCTTCCCAGTTCTTCTTTGGAGATTCCTTCCTCTTTTAACTTGTTGGTTACCTTAACCTCCGTGGCGATGCTGGCATGGTCCGTACCTGGCTGCCATAAAGCATTATAACCCTGCATCCTCTTAAAACGGATCAGGATATCCTGCAGGGTATTATCCAGGGCATGACCCATGTGAAGCTGCCCAGTGATATTTGGCGGCGGCATCACGATGGTATAAGGCTTTTTGCTGCGGTCTACTTCCGCGTGAAAATATTTCTTATCTAACCATTTCTGGTATAATCTCTCCTCAATCTCAGCAGGATTGTAGGTTTTGTTCATTTCAGTTCCCATTTTTATTTCTCTCCTTCAGGGGGTTAATGTTTCTTCATCATGCAGATTCTTTTGATTCAATCTACTTATCTTTTTCAGACTCATGTACCATCTTATACTGAACGGGGACATTTGTCACTACCCATTTTTCGTCAGATTCCAGCTGAGGCCGGAAGGCTTTCTGCTGCTGTCTGACCATGTTCTCAAAATAATGTCTGGCATCTTCATCCCGATCATTGACATTCAGATAGACGATCTTGCGGTAGCGGGCGGCATCGTCCGTATACTGCTGCTCTTCCATCATGTTGGAGAGCTTCTCCTCGAAGCTTTCCAGCAGCAGGTCGGACACATGAAAACTATTCTTGACCTCCTGGGTCGCCCCGGACAGGTCTCCGTCATGGAAGACCATGAGGCAATAGTAATGAAACAGGGAGGTCTCATCCCCGTTGTTCTGATAAGCCTTCACAAAATCTATCTTGGCGTCCTCAAAACGGAACAGCCTGGCGTATGCGATGCCCCGGTTGTGGTAGATACTTCCTGCCTCCTGGCCCTCCTCACCGTGGAGATGCTTCAAAGCCTCCTCATAGTTCTGGATAGCCATGGTAGCCTTGTTGTACTTAAGAAGCATATCACCGATCTTCTTGTACTGCTTTGTGTAGGCTTCATTCTTCAGTGCCCGGTAATGATCCAATATCCCCCGGATCTCCTCTTCCGTAAAATAGTTGCCCTCCCGGAAGAGGGTGGCAAAATATTTCATCTGATCTTTTTCCGGTGAAGAAAGCTTTACCAGCTGGCGATATAGTTTCTCCAGGCCCAGATCCTCTTTCAGATAGATCAGAAGGTCATCATCGGGAAGGGTGTAGAGATAAAATATCATATGCTGACTGAGATAACAGCAGATCTCCTCATAAGAGGAAACAGAAACCTCAGTCTGCGGAAAACGATATGGTTTTTTTCCTATCTGTCCGATACAGACAATCGTCTCTCTCATAGCTTCCTCCTCTTATGAAATCAATGAAAACGGAAATACGGTAACCTTCCCGGTGGCCGGGAACATGCTTCCGAATCCCATGTCCGTCAGGAAGATCAAACCCTGGGTGCAGGAAGTGAAAGTGACTTCCACCCGGATGCGGGTTGTCTTGGGGGGGCGGGCAGGCAGGTCGCTGATCTCGCAGGAAGCAATCTCCGTCTCGTTATCTTTATTATTAAGATAGAAAAATTCTATCTTCTGACTTTTATCTAAAATGACATCCAGGGAGCCACCGGTGTTGAACCATTCTTTTCCGATGGTGGTAATGGGCACATACTTCTGGCGTCCGCCGTCTGCAGCCACGATACCGATGGTATGGTGTACCATCTCAGGTCCCTGCATCAGGATCATACCGTCCTCTATCAGGGAAGTGTTGCTGATCCCCAAAAGACTGGCGCCGTTGGCATAGATATTCTGTCCCAGGAAAACCCTCCTGCCGGAACAAAGGCAGTTCAGGGTCCGTTTCATCCAGTTGCCCTCGAATCCGTGTCCCGTCAGGAAAATAATATGGGTCGGATTCTTCAGGAGGAACTGCTTGATCATCTTGCAGAAATCCTGGTCCAGGGTCTCACTGCCCTCCGTGATGCCATACTCGGAAAGATCCACCTCCTGGGTCACTGCCCGGTATGCCTTCTGTTTTGCCCGGTAGATCTGCTCTACCACAATGTAGCGGAGCCGGTTGTCCTGGTACTCCAGGAGCATGGTATTCCTATCCCACACAACTCTCTCCTGGTGGAACACGTACTCCACGAATCCCCGGAAACGGCTGATGATATGGATGCCGAATGTATCCACAAATTCACTGGTCAGAGCCTCTTTCAGTCTTTCTCTGTTCTCCTGGGAGATATCCTTTAACGAAAAGTACACGGCAGTGTAATCCAGCCAGTCCAGCTCGTTGAACTCAAAATACTTGTAGACATAGTCCATCCCGCGCTGCAGGTAGTTCCCGTCTTCACTCTCCGTCAGGGGGAAGTATTCCTCACTCATCTGCTCGGTGCCTTCATCGTATATACTTAACTGAACCGCCTCCTCACTGAGGTCGATTCCCACAAATTTTCTGGCCTTTAATGCTTCCACTGAGTACTACTCCTCCTAAATTAGCTTCATAAAGTGATCCACAAAATAACTCTTCATCAGGTAGGCTTTCATCTTCTCCATACCGCTGTCTTCCCATTTCATATGATTCAGGGTGAAGAACCGGCTGTCCTCCCCGTCATAGCGGAAGGTCTCAAACTGGATCCGGCTGGAATCCTGCACCTTCTCCCCGGCCTCTTCCAGGCGGTAGTTGACATGGTCACTCTTATAAAAATGCATGTTGCAAACGTACATACCCGGCATGACTTCCTCCAGAGTCTTCTCTCTCCAGAAGTCCTTCTCTCCCTCGATCTCATAATAGAGGGTAACCTTCTGTCCCTGGCCGCCATGGTAGGTGAGGAAGGTAAATTCCCGGTAGTAGACCGGAAGAAATACGATATCCTCATAGGCATGGTAGACAGGCAGATAGAACTTCTCTTTAAAGAATTCCTCGATGATGAAGGCCGCTGCGTTCCGGATCTTCTTGCGCCATTTCTTCTTATCTGCAAAGTAGTAGAGGAAATGAATCCTGGTGCGTCGTTCTTTGATGCGGCCTGCCAGGATTTCCCGGCCGATGGCCATGTGCATCTCCTCCGTCAGTTCCATGGAACCCTGCAGTTCCTTCAGGGAGGCAAACTCCAGGTAGGAGCCGATGATCTGCTCTGTCTCCGGATCCACATATCCTTCCTCGATCTCCTGCATCTTCATGTATTGATTCAGCAAGGAGGAGAAAATCGGGAATACCCGGTCCGTGTCATTGTCCGTAAAGATACACTGGCCCAGGATCTTCCGTTCCAGCTCCTCGGTTTTTACGCCGAATTTGCAGCTGCGTTCCCAGAGAAGACAGAGATCCTCCATCTCCCCGTCGTAATGACGGATCATGTAAGCCAGGGTATCCCTGTTATATTTTTTCTGGAAGAAAGCAGACCTGGACAGGGCTATGGCCGTGTCATTCTTTCTTCCCTCAAAGAATTCGATTCCGAAATTAGCAAGCTTCAGACGCTTTGCGGCACCCATGATATGGACACCGTATTTTTCCACCCCGTAGAAGGCAGATTCCAACCGTCCCACTTCCATGTAATAGTCCAGGAGACGCTTGCGGAAATCCTGGTTCACTTCCTCGTAATTCACCCGCTCAATCCACTGATCCAGCTCTTCTTTCTTCTGGTGATTACCATAGTAGATCAACAGGCGTTCCATGGCATAGATGCGAATCCAGTCCTTGTATTCCGGACTGTTGATCACCTTCTGGGCGATGCTCACCTCATTTTCTCCCATGAACTCATTAATCCTGCCGGAAAGCATCAGAAGAACCTTCTTGTTATTATCATTCTTCCGAATCCATTCCTTAGGAAACTGACTCATCTTCAGGAAACTTGAAGAGGTGTATTCTATGTCTTTCACATACCGCTGCTCCTTGCTGTCCACAAAGTAGATCTGAGTGCGGTCATTAAAGTATTCAATGTTGGCGCAGCCTCCGGACAGAGGGTAATATTTCTCCGTGCCCAGTTCCGGATATGCCACATATACCCCGATCATCCCGGGATTCAGGCAGCAGAGTTTCCGGTAGAAAAGGATGTCACAGACCGCCTTGGCATTCTCGCTCTTCTCCAGGATCTCTTTCTGGAAATAGGTGTAGAGATAAGCCAGCTGTTCATTGATCCTGCCCCGGATCAGCTGTTCTTCCACGAAGGGGAGCATCTTGGAATAATAAGCCCCGAAGACTTCCTCGTAAGCCTCCTTGTTTTTGAGGACATTCGTGTACAGGTAAGCTTTCTCATTGGCATCGAGAGTATTGCTGTAGGTAAAATAGATCAGGACTCTCTGAGGCAGTTTCTCGTATCTGGAATAATCCGTGCTGCGAATGAAAAATTCATTTAATCCGATAATCTTCAGGTTTTCTTCCACCGCTTCCTGGAAGTAGCCGTGATACTCTTTATTAATCCGGTTTCCTTTGATCAGGAGAGAGCAGATTACCTGGAGAAAACGGTCATCTTTCTTAATCTGGTATAATTTCTGGGCGATGCGGAAGATGGAATCCTGATAGTATTTGGCCCGCAGGGCAAGTCTGGCAAACTGATAAGCCAGGGATAAGGAAATAAAACCGTAGCGGACACCCCAGCGGAAGACACTGATCTCGAAAGATCCGGTATCCTCCATAAAAGTAGGATTCTCATTCAGTAAGGCACAGGCCTCATAATAGAGGACTGCACTCTTGCATCCACCCTCAAAAAGCATCTTTATGGTATCGTATTTTAATCTGTCGTTATATACATACTCCCTGTCGATGTAGATCAGCATCCACAGCGCCTGGTCCTTGCGGTCCGTCTTCTCATAGAAAGACCGGATAGCGATAACCGCCTCGGAGATGGCTTCCGGTGTCCCGTAGAAAATAGACTTCAGGTAAAGGAGATAATGGGTCTCAAACTCAGAGAAGGGCTGCTCCTTCTGCCTCTCCTCCAGTTCTTCAAGAATCGTCTGAGCCTCCTCTTTCCTGTCCTCCATCAGTGCCAGATGCATCAGATACAATTTCCAGATGCTCTCCTTGGTACGGTAGAAAAGATTCTCCAGGGTCTGACGGGAATCCTCCACGAAATCCTCAAACCGGATTCCTCCGGTCCGGAAGTAGAGATAGTTGTGCATGAGTTCTGCCTGCTGTTTCTTGATCTGAAGCCGCTGCTCTTTATCCTGGGATACGGCCGGCAGAGTCCCCCACCACTCTACAGGAATCTCAAAATGCTGTCTTATATTATCGATATAAACCACATCGCTTCCCATAGTAAAATTCTGGTTCTTCTCGATGCGGACGGCAAATCTGCCCTCGGTGAAATCATCACTGGTGAATTCCTTATGGGAGATTGAAACCTGGCCCTTTTCCGTGGAAATCTTTCCTTCTACGTAGCCGTCGCAGGTTACGGAGATCAGGATCTCCTCCTGGTTCTTGCCCGAATCCAGGATGATCGGCTTCTCATCCAGGTCAAGCATGACCACCTCTTTATAACCGGCGGCAGTCAGGAACTCTTCCATGATCAGATCCTTGTCACGGCTCTTCATGAGATTATGGTACAAGGTCTTCCTCTCAGGCTGTTCCTTAAGAAAAACATTGGCAAAATTCGGCTGGAAGAAGATCTCCCTGGCTTCCGCCCTGTCCTTGTAGTACAGGTCGATAAAGCCATTCATATCACAGATGGTCCCTTCCTTTACAGGGATCATCTTGGGCTGGATCGCCACCATGAAGGGAATATTGAACTCTCCGCCGTTGGTGATAAAGACAAAGTCTCCCGGGTAGTTTTCCCCGCTCACTGCCATGGTCCCATCAAAGGAATAATGGAATTCCTGCCGCTTACCCTGGAAATCCTCCACATCCAGCTTCATCTTATCGCTGGTGGAGAGTACCTTCCCGCGAAGTGGAATCCCATTTTCACTCTCAATAAACAGGCTTCCTCTCTTCACATCTCCCTCTTCCACATTTAATTCCAGGCCGAGGGTGGACAGATGGACAATGGGAATCCTGCTGTTATTCATTTTTTCATTCATATAATCCATATTATCTTTCAACATTTTCCACCAATCACATGATATATTAGGTAAAATCCTGAGTTATCTATTATTCACATCCTGGCTGAAAACAACCAAGGGTTATCTCAGCAGGACAGACTATCCCACTGTGATAACCCTTTTATTATAGCAAATGATTCCTGTTTTTGAAACCTTAGAGACTCATATTTTTACTTTACTTTTACTTTTTTTATGTCACTCCAGGCAGAGTGGTAGGTTTTGCCATCCCAGCGGAACTTGCTTCTGGTCCGGATGTAGAGTAAACCCTTCATCTTCGGGCTAAACCGGCAGTTATTATGGAAGGCATAAAAGGTTTTTGTCTTTTTCTTCCGGAAGTCTTTATTCTTTGAAAACTGCACCTGGATAAATTTATCCTCCCAGCATGGGAGATTCTTCCATCGCAGCATGACCTTCTTACCGGTCAAGGATCTGAGTTTTATAATTTTACTCTTCTTCAAGGTAATGTTCGTCACCGTATTACTGTTTCCACTGATACTGCGGATCCCGCCTCGCTTTGTGTAAGCTACAACATTATAGGCAGAGTAATCTCCCTCCTTCAGCCCCTGGTCCAGATACCGGGGTGTGGAGACAGTGGCAATCTTATGGACAATCCCGCCATTCTTTCTCCGGTAGATCTCATATCCCAGAGCTCCCGGGACGGCATTCCACTTCAGCTCCGTTCCCTTCTGAGCATTTTTGCAGATCGTCACTTTAGGGGATTTGAGCATATTTGACACGGTCCATGAAGCATAACTGCTCTGGGTTGCGAACAGGCCGGTTATGTCCGGATAGCCGTTGCCATACAGAGCATCTTTGCCTTTCTCTCCCAGGTCTTTGCAGAACTTTTTCAGTTCCAGATAGGCTCCCTGGACAGACAGGTTTTTGTCCCGGAGTTTTATGTAGGCCAGGGCGGAGGTGATATGGGGCGCTGCCATGGAAGTACCGGACTCTACCCTCAGCCCGCTGTCCGTGCCAATCCAGGCGCTGGCAATCTCACTGCCTGGCGCCGCGAAATCTATGGCTGTTCCATAATAGGAATAATCCGCCAGCTTCAGGTTCTTATCCAGGGCAGACACGGCGATAGTCTGATTATTGCAGGCGGGGTAGCAATTCTTCACATTGCGCCCCTCCACGTCTTCCACCAGGTTCCCGGCAGCTGTCACCACCGGAATCCCATTCTTGTATGCGCGGTCGATTGCCTTGTCAAGGAAGGTGAAGCGGGCTGCCGATCCTGACAGAAAGCCATAGCTGACATTCATCACATCTACTTTTTTCGATATGGCGTAATTCATGGCCAGGTTCATGATCAGGGATGAGGAAGATCCATCGGAATCCGCGATCTTCAGCACCAGCAGCTGTACGTTTTCCGGGGTCATATCCGCAATGATCCCCGCAACATGAGTCCCGTGGCCGTTCTTGTCATTGATATTGGAATTACGGTTCATGAAATTATAGCTGCCGGCAAGGATCTTCCGGTTTCGAAACATACTGTGGCTCTTGTTGATCCCCGTATCGATCACCGCCACCGTCACCTTGGAAGCTGTAGATGTCACGGCAGTATCCGCTTTCAGGCTTGTCATGCCGGTGGCATCTCCTCCCCATGAGTTGGATGAGGCCATCTCATTAACCGAGTAGATCTCGTCCACAAAGCACTGCTTCCGGCCATAATCTCTCTGTATCTGCTCAAAAGCAGCTTTTGTATCTTCCTCCGTATCAAAACAGAGGATGGTTTCATTTCCTTCTTCGTAAATATATTTCTCCTCCGCTCCGTAGCTGGAAGAGACTTCGGTTGAATAGATCACAATCCGCTTGGATTGGTAGGGAGAAGTCAGGCTGAAAAGGCCATCTTCCTTCTGGTCCACCTGGTAGATCTTACCTTCCTGGCCAGTCTTCTCCTCCAGGAATCTGGAAAGATTATCCTGGGAGGAAACCGCCTCTCTCATCTCCCTGCTATTAGTGGAAAATGTATCGGTGAAGGTATCTTTCTCACCGTCAATCTCAATCTGGTTGGAATCTTCATGAACCAGGATTTCTCCATAATAATCCTGCTCCCAATCCTCCAGGACTGCCTGAGCTGCCTCTTTGGCATCTCCCAGCCTCTCCACGGTACAGCCTCTGTCCTGCTGTATTGAATCTGCCTGTACTGATTCTGCCCGGACTGCCAGGGGACCCATAGCCAGCGCCAGGATGACCATGATACAGCACAGAATTCCTAATGATTGTATCTTATTCATTTGTCTCATATCATAGTCACCTCCGGTTGGGGGTCAGACCCCCACTAATACTGTAAGGTCGAGATAGCCCGATGGTATTCCATCAGGTTGTTTGCTTTCTTTATTTTTTTCCACACTTTTGGCTGGTCAGGAAACAGGACATGCATGTAGGACCATAACTCCTTCAGCTTGAAAAGCACGTGTTTCTCCCCGGAGAAGGCCTCTGCATATCTGTCGGAAATCTCCTGGAGGAACCGGAACATGCGATCATAATCCCGCTTGGCAGTCTCCCCTTCGGGAGTCTGGCATAACTGGCACAGCTGGGGATCTGCGATCAGCCCTCTTCCCATCATAACCATATGGATGCCGGGAAATTCTTTCCTGAACTCATCCATATCTTCCGGGGTAAAGAGGTCTCCGTTATAGCATAGGGGATGTCTGCACAGGGCAGCCGCCTCCCGGAATGCCTCCCGGTTCACCGGGCCCTTGTAATAATCTTTCAGGCGCCTGGCGTGGATGATCAGCTCAGAAAAGGGGTAGTCATTAAAGATTTCCATCAAAGGAATAATTTCTTCCGGATCATCTATCCCCAGACGTGTCTTGACCGATATCTTCATGGACTGCATACCTTTCCTGTCAAGACCGGACATAACTTCCTCAAAAAAACTTCGCAGAGCGTCATGATCCTTCAGGAAACCACAGCCTCTCCCCTTGGAAACCACCGTGCCGGAAGGGCATCCCAGGTTAAAGTTTATCTCCCCATAACCCAGCTCTCCAAGGATCTGTGCCACCTGCAGGAAGCCATCCGACTGATTGGTCAGTATCTGCGGAACCAGCGGGATTCCCTGATTGTTGGCCGGGGCGATATCTTTTTGTTCCTTGGTATTCATTCCCCTTTTGATCTTAGGACTTAAAAAGGGGGTGAAATACTTGTCGATACCGGGATAAAACTTGTGATGCGCATTTCTGTATATATATCCCGTGATGCCCTCCAAAGGGGCCGCATAATACTTCATTGGTTTTTCCTTACTATCATGTTACTATAATTGTATCAAATAAACGATAAATTACACAAGTTAACTATTTCTTAAGAATTGCATTACTACTGTTAATAAATCAAACAGGAAAGGAACCAGCCATGACCATACATCCCATCGCCCACATTCACACTGACTTTCCGGAGAAATTCGGCATTCCCCGCCAGAGCAATCTGGTAGAGACCCTGGAAGGGCAGATCATTTTCACACCGGAGTACCGTAATCCGGATTACCTCCGTGGAATCGAGGGGTATTCCTACCTCTGGCTCATCTGGGAATTCTCAGCCAATAAAGAGGTATCCCCATCCCCCACGGTGCGCCCTCCCCGGCTGGGTGGAAATGTACGCATGGGAGTGTTCGCCACAAGATCTCCCTACCGGCCGAATCCCCTGGGCCTGTCCTGTGTCAGACTTGACCATGTGGAGTGGGATACCCCCCAGGGTCCCGTCATCCATGTGAGGGGAGCCGATCTGATGGATGGAACCCCCATCTATGACATCAAGCCCTATCAGGGATGGATTGAAAGCCACCCGGATGCCGACGATGGCTTTGTGGCTACTAATCCATGGAAATCGGTGAAGGTAATCTTCGAGGAATCCGTCATGGAGCCCTTGCCGGAATCCATGCAGGAAACTCTGGTTAAAATCCTGGAACAGGATCCCAGGCCCTCTTTCCATGATGATCCGGACCGTATCTATGGCATGTCTTTCGCTGGTTATGAAATCCATTTTCAGGTGCAGGAAGGCCGTCTGACCATCCTGGATATCCAGAAGAATCTATAGGTGGGGAAACCCACAACAAAAGAGGAGCTCAGCGCTGATTACAACGCAGGGCTCCTATTATGATTTAATCAAATTTCTCCCCGGTAAGGAGTTCGTAGGCTTCTTTATATTTGGCTACGGTCTTCTCGATGACTTCCTCCGGCAAATCATAATCACTGTCAGGATTGGCCTTCAGCCAGTCTCTTACGAACTGCTTGTCATAGGACGGCTGACCCTTGCCTGCCTCATAGCCTTCTCTCGGCCAGAATCTGGAGCTGTCAGGTGTGAGCATTTCATCTCCGATCACCACATCCCCGTTCTCATCCAGGCCAAACTCAAACTTGGTATCTGCGATGATGATTCCCTTCTCCCATGCATAATCCGCGCATTTCTTATAAAGGGCGATGGTCTTCTCCTTCAGCTGATCCGCATAGTATTCCCCTAATCCAGGATACTGGGCGTCAAGAATCTCTATGGTTTTTTCAAAGGACACATTCTCATCATGATCTCCGATCTCAGCCTTGGTGGAAGGAGTGTAGATGGGTTCCGGAAGTTTCTCGGACTCCTGCAAACCTTCAGGAAGCTGAATGCCGCAGACAGTGCCATCCTTCTGATAGCTGGCCCAGCCGCTTCCGGTGATATAGCCGCGGACGATACATTCGATCGGGAACATCTCCAGCTTCTTACACAGCATGCTGTTTCCTTTAAAACGGTCCTGGCGGAAATACTCCGGCATATCTTCCACATCTGTGGATACCATATGGTTAGGAACCAGATCCTTGGTAAAATCAAACCAGAATCTGGACATCTGTGTAAGGATTGCTCCCTTGTCCGTCACTTTATTTTTAAGAATCACATCAAATGCGGAGATGCGGTCTGTCGCTGTGATGATCAGATAATCCCCGATATCATAAACTTCACGTACTTTTCCTTCTTTGAAAGGTTTATATTCTTGCATTTTTCTCCTCCTGGGGGCCCTTTAAGGGGTCAGACCCCATTACAAATATGTTAAATCGTTGTAATATCTTCTTAATGGGGTCTGACCCCCAATTAAAATAAGATGAGGATATTTTACTACAAATGTACCAGGAAAACAATTTCTTTTCTTCCCGATTCCTCTGTTTTTTCCATTTTTTTCTATGATTATGACTTTTTCTCTTTGGTCCCTCTGCCGGACTTTCCTTTGTTGGCCGCCGTGGTTTTGGCTGCCTGGGCTCTCTTCGCCTTCTGAGTCTTTAATTTCTCCAGTTTAGGATACTCTCTGCAGACATCACGAAGCACACATTTCTCACAGTAGGGAATGGTGCGGGCGGTACATACTTCCCGCCCATGGTATACCAGGCGGTGGCAGAAATCATTTCCTTCCTCCGGGGGAATAATCTTCCAAAGGGCCATCTCCACTTTCTTTTGATCTTTCTCATCATCCACCAGACCAATCCGGTTGCAGAGGCGGATGCAGTGAGTGTCTGTCACGATGGCAGGCTTTCCAAACACGTCCCCCATGACCAGGTTGGCACTCTTACGTCCTACCCCCGGCAATTTCATCAGCTCGTCAAAATCATCAGGCACCTTGCAGTCGTAGTCGTCCCGAAGCATCCTCATGGCCTTGCTGATATCCCGTGCCTTGCTGTGGCCCAGCCCGCAGGGCTTCACGATGGCTTCGATATCCTCCGGCTCTGCCGCTGCCAGTTCCCGGATGCCGGGATACTTCTCATACAGTCCCTGGACCACCACGTTAACCCTCTCATCGGTGCACTGTGCCGCCAGCCGGACGCTGACCAGCAGCTTCCAGGCATCGTCATATTCCAGGGTACATTCCACATCAGGATAGGCCTCCTTTAAGCGCTCGATGACGATGGCAGCCCTCTCTTTTTTCCTCATAATCATTCTCCTCGTAGTTATCCTATTTCAGCGCCTTCTTATAGATCTCAGCTAAAGTCTGGCTATCGGCGTTACAGGTATAGTCCACTCCGTTAATCTTTACAGTAACATAACTGTTTTCCCTTAAATTGATGTTGCTGGTAATCTGGCCATTCAGGTCAGCGAAGTAGAGTTTATCTTTCACAGAATCGATGAAGGCCTGGTCGTCGATGGTATAATTTTCATACTCATATCCTCCGTCTGCGGCTTCCCCCACAAAATGGGACAAGACGATCTGGCTTACGGCACAATCTGCCGGAGTCGCACCTACCACAGCTTTCTGTTCCTGTAAAAATGCTATGGTTTTCTTAAAGGACGGGAAGATATCATAGTACTCATCTGCCTCCGCGTACCCTTCCGGATAGACATCTCTGTCTTTTTCCTTTCTCCGGAAAGTAAGGTTCAGGCGGGCGACCGGCTGCTTAGTGGTCATCTCCTCATAGCGAAGGGCATCTGTCTCTTCCCGCAAAAGGTCAAGCAATGTATTCTTCTGCTCTTCGTTTAGCTTTAGATTGACACTCATCAGAGGATGCTCACAGGTGATATCTGTGATGTTCTCTGCCTTCATGGAATAGATGGAATAAACCATCTTCTTAAAATCCTTCAGGGAGAATAACTCATCCTGCAATGCCTGATAGGTATCCTCCCGGACGTTGTATTCCCTTTCCGCCATCTTGCCGGACCCATAATAATAGGCCACACGGATATACTCGTCCTGGTCACTTGTGGTTTCCACTTCCCCGGCAATCTGATTCAGAATCTCCAGCAGCTTCCCCGCGTTTTCCGCCGGGATTCCCTTGGAGTCCACATTTTCATGCACGTAATAACCTATTACCTTCACAGAGGAGACCTGGGTGGCATCCGGCACACGCTGGTCGTACTTTATGATATCTACATCGAAGCAAAGGACACAGAGAACCGCTGCCACCATGATGAAGACCAGGTCCACCTTGCCGGACCATAATCCCCGGATATCAAACCGGTAGATACACTCCACGATTCCATGGAATAATAATACACCAAAAACCACCCCAAAGTACAGCCATACATAGGAACGGCCCATGCTGATTTCATAGAACAGCAAGCCAGTAAACATGGCCAGAGGCACCACGATCATCAGTTTAATCAACTTTCTGCCGCGGCGGAATACCATGGCACTGCCTGCACGCTCTGACGGATACCTGACAAAAGCCATGTAAGATACTATCAGGAGCAGGGCGATCCACAGGATAGCCACGATATATGGTAAACTGGGGCCGGTATTAAAACCTGTCCCGATCATTGTCCTGCCGGTGGCCATCTGATACCCTACCGTAGCCGGTGACAGGGAGTTCAGAATCTGTGAAAGCATGGTTGGCAGGGAACAAAATGTCTTAAAAAATGTCTCAGCATATGTCTGCAGAATATAGGTCACAAACAATGGCGCATAGAGTTCAAACACACCGAAGGCTAACATAGACACAAAGGTCTGGCCGGTGATAATCATACAGAAAACCATGAGCAGGTAATGCATGAGGAAGATCAATATGCCAAATACCAGCCCGAGGGTCAGCCATCCCATGTAATCCTTCCCCATATAACCCAGGTACTGCACATAACATG
>JBGVCE010000264.1:0-7950 GCA_045226235.1 Anaerobutyricum sp. | reverse complement strand
GCAGATCATTTCCCGGATAGTCATCACTACTGCATCAAAAGCCAGAGCTAATGCCAGAACCAGCAAACTGCCCGCTATACTGTGATCTATTCCTGTCAGATGTTAAACCAACGACTGATCGGACCGAAATTGTTATTGTTATTAAGCAGAATAAAAGAGAACGGAATTAACCAGAATACCATATCGGAGTCGGGAATAACATCCTTCGGGAAAACAAACAGCGAAAACACTTCAATCCATGAAAAGATATCCATAATCCAAAGGAAAGCCTTTCCTCCTTTCAGATTGGAGAGATTTTTATAGAAACCTCTCAGATAAGCTACAAATGCTCCCGCACTCAGTCCGGCAAAAGCGCGGTTATTACCGAGCATGGTACCAAAGACAAATTGATTACCGACATCCAGTGTGCCATAGTTCTGGATTATATACGCGTAGATTACCACGATACATATAGGAGCGATCACACCGGTAAAAGTCTTCTTGTAGCCTCTGCAAAGAAAGCAGAACGGAATGAGAGCAAGAAACAGAGAAGAAATAAACCATGCCGGGCCAAGCAGATAATCTGTATTGAACTCCGGTGCTTGATTGAACCCCGCCATGTGAATCATCAGAAACTCCCATTTGAAATGAAAGAATTCTTTAATTGTATCCGAAACCTTAAAACACTGATCTCTATAAATTAGTTTTATATTTTTTGTGTCAATTATCAGCGGCTTTAACGTGTAAGGAAAGAATAAGAAGAAAAGCAATATATATATTGAATACTCTCACCGCCTACACATCTTATGGAAGGGTGAAAGTGAACAAAAGTTTCATTTCACACGATAGCCAAATACAAAACATCATAGATCATCGCATGACAATATAAGTAGTTCTTTTGATAAACGAGACTGAAGATCTTCATACTCTTCTAAGGGTATGACGCAACGACTGAAAATATCAATCAATTCTGAGTTATCCGCATGATTAAATGATTTAATGCTGGCCGAAAGCATCTGGTTATGTGTGGTTTTTGTAAGGTCAAATACGTACCCACACTTCATGCATAGTTCCCTGGTAAATTCTCTCTGGCTCCTTCCGTTTCCTTCTCGGAATGGATGAAGTGCATTTAAATCCGCATATCTGGCAGCGAGATTTTCAACAAACAATAATCTTTGATTCTTCAGGGAATCACAAGAGGAGTAAAAACCGGAAAAAACTGTTTCAGCATAATCATAGATAAACTGTGCTCTGCAAAACAGGTTTTGTTTTCCTATGTCCACCGTCCTTACTTTTCCTGCCCATTCATAAATATCTTGAAATATAATGTAATGAATCTTTTTCAAATGCTCAAAATCAAAGGCTCCCTCTACCGGATTCATCTGAAGATAAGCAAGGTTACCTGCCGTTGTCAAATATTCTATCCTTTTTAATTCCTCCGCATCACGACAATCATATTTATTTATGAGCACATCGGTACCTGGATATACATATCTGTCAGCTGAGCTCATTATTCCTATATTTCTCCTTTATAATTGTCTGATATTGCTCTCTAGAGATATCTCCCTTTACCAGGCTTTCAAGCATGGGAATATCGGACTCTTTCAGATAAAGCCCTTCAAGGGATAGTGTGGCCTGTGTCTGTCTGATAACATCGACTTGGGCAGGAGTCAGTTCTTTTTCTATGAATCCGTCATATTTCATCACTCTTGAAATCAATGAGATAAGATAATTTGGCGGTGAAGATACTCCTTGCTCCCAATGTTGTATATTCGCTACAGGTATCCCAAGATAAGAAGCAAACTTATTCTGGCTCATCTTGGTTGTGATTCTGAGTTCCTTTATAGCATTCATCAGTTTTATACCTCCCTATATGATTATTATATACTATCTATATATATTAAGCAATATAAACCTCTTCCATCGCTTTATTTCAGGGCTTAAACTTAAAATAGTAAATAAAAAGATGAAATGGAGTAAGACCTGATCAGATCTTACTCCACTGTCCATTCAGTTATCTTCTCAGTTCTGAGAGATCTTTATCATTTGATTTTGATTGTCTTTGAAGCTTTCTTGCCGCTTCCATCCGTGGCCATAGCAGTGATCTTGACCCTCTTACCTTTGCCTGCCTTCAAGGCTTTGACGTTGCCATTTACAACTGTGGCATAATTCGTATTACTGGATGTCCATCTCAATTTCTTGTTCACAGGTTTTCCTTTAGTAGTCTTTACTACTGTTTTCAATTTCAATGTCTTTCCGGCTTTCAAGGTTTTCTTAGTTCCTTTGATGGTAACCTTCTTTACAGATCCTTTCATGACCTTGATTTTGAAGGATGCAGACTTACCGGAGCCATCTTTGGCAGTTGCTGTGATGACGACAGATTTCCCGCCGGTCTTTTTCTTGACCGTGACAACACCTGCCTGATTAACAGTTGCCACCTTAGTATTGCTGGATTTCCAGGTTAATCCCTTGTTGGATGCATTTCCTGGAAGAACTGATGCAGTAAGGGTAATCTTCTTGCCGGCTGCAATGTTAGTGGAGATTCCAGACAAGGTGATCTTGCTGATCTTCACCGCCTTATTCGCTTCTTCCTTCTGCTTTTCATCAACACTAGCCTGATCATCTTCTTTCGCATCGAAAACCTGTTGCTCCGCTTTTATCAGCTTTTTGAGATATTCATCTGAAATCTCTGCCTTTTCTTCCGGAGATAAAGCTTCATATGCTTCCCTTGCATCTCTGACTTTCTCTTCATCGGCAGATGTTACGGAATCCGATAAACCTTCGATCAGTTTAATCACATAATCTACTGTAATTTTTACTTCTTCTGTCCTGATTGCTCCACAATCAACACAGGTATAGGTTCTGACACCGGATTTTCCTCCTGAAGCTTCTGTAGTAATCACACCATCATTCCAGGTATGCGGAGCTTTTTCAATTACAGTCTCAGATCCTTCTTTTATCTCACCACACACAGAGCAATGAATAGATTTAATTCCGGATTCTGTACAGGATGGTTCTGTGTCTATAGTGTAGTCGTCGTTCCATATATGAGTATGCTCAGGATCAGGATTGGAATCAGCCCTTACCGTAATCTGACAGTTTGCTTCATAAAGACCGTCCGCGGAAACTGCCGTCACAACAGCCGTGCCTTCCTTCAGCGCTTCCATATATCCAAAGTCATAGACCTGAACCACCGTGTCGTCGGAAGATGAATATGTCATTTTTTTATCGCTTGCATTGGAGGGAATCGTCACCGCCGGGATCTCTTTCAGCTCGCTGACCGCCATTTCATATGAATCCTGATCAAAAGCGATTCCTTCCAGAGCGACCTTCTTATCCGAGAATTTTGCGGTAAGCTGTCGATTCTCATGAATCGAAAAACTGTACACCTCTTCCTGCGAGAGCAATGTTCCATCTTCTCCATACCAGCCAAGGAAATGGTTATTCTCATCGGGCTTGGCAGTGAGCATCACATAATCCCCCAGATTCAGGCCGCTGAGGCCTCCTGCCGTGCCGCAGCCTTCTGTCACTACATCTACAGACAGGGACCCTTGTTCATCTCCTGTAACTAGCTTGCTGACCGGGATAACTGTAAGGTCAGATTCTGTTAGGGCAAGTTCAGCCAGTTCTACTTCTGCCGGCACTTTCTGGACCAGGACTTCCCCATCGGATACCGGGATTTCTTCATAACATATACGCTCTGTTTCTCCGATATCAGCATCCACCTTACATAGTGCATAATCCATGCTTCCTTCATCATTACCCGTCAGTGTCACGGTATATTCTTCTCCATATGGCAGCCAGAATTTCTTGGAGTCACCCTCTACCATCATGTCTACCGCCCCGTCCTCAGAGGCAATCACTTCATCCACCTGATTGTTGATAATCCTGCCAACCACCCTGCCTGTGGAATCCGTAATCGTTATATCCACCGGACAATTAACAATACCATACCTTGTTGCCCGGACGGCTTTGATCTGCGTTTCTGTCAGGTTCTGCATCGCGGCAAGATAAGTCTCCGGCATATGGGCATTTGCAAATAGATTTGATAAAATACCGTATCCAGCAAAATAGACTTCAGTCATACGGCCTACTTCCCCGTATTTACCAGCTAAAGTTCCGAAAATGTAGATCGCTGTTTTGGGAATCTCCTCCTGATAATGAGATATATCAGACATGGTACACATTAATCTGCCGAGGCCATTCTTAAAAAGGTTGTGCATTGTAAATCCGCTGTTGATTTCGGACTCAATATTTGTCATCAGATCAAGCTTATAGTAAGCTCTCTGTGTGCGGACCCTATTTGTGAGATAGCTGACATATAAACTCAAGTCCGTCATTCCTGTCGGATAAGGGCTGTACTCTTTACCATTTGTGATAACAGAAAAATCATTTTTGAGTTTTTCCAAATAAGAAGGATAATCGACGTATCCTGTACTGGTCTCTGACTTATCTGTCGTCTTGCTGGGCAAAACATAGGTAATGCCGTATCTGCTGAAACCCCAGGCCGAGGGAACGACCTTGGTCACAAAGTCTTCCGGATTTACGATATTAAAAATATTATCGTATATCTTCAGATCTGAATTCCCCCAGCTGTTCGTATTCGGGGTCGCGAAGGTATAGGTGAAAATATTGCTGCGTTTAAGGTATAGAGTTCTCTCACCCGGAGTGACGATATTCTGTTCTGTGTCCAGATAATGCCCAAGAAGATTCGATACAGCCGCCCCCCTGCTGTGTCCAGTGATCAGGACTTTCACAGTCGCGTCCTGATTAAAACTGTCATTCTGAATCCACTCTTCCAAATACGCCTCCAACGCACTGCGAACATAGTCCATTCCAGAACTAAATCCCATATGTGTGCTGGCGTGTTCACCAATCTCAAAATCATTGACCCACTCCATTTTCTTGGTTCCCTGAATATCGACCAGGATGATCTCAGCCAAACCTTCTTCCAGCCGGACTTGCTTATGAGCGAGATAAACCGGTGAACCGCTTCCATCCTCCATCTTGTCGTCGAGAAAAACAACATCAGAATATCCCAGGGTCTCTTTCAGAATCTTTTTCGTATCGTCTGGATTTTCCGCGTAGGCCAAGGTGGCGAGCCCCCCGGCGCATGTGGCCAGATGATGATTGTAGGTATAAGAATCCTGTGTCAGATCAGACTCATCATAGTCCAGAGTGATTCTTCCCCAATTGTAAGACACTTCCTTACTTAAGGCAGTCATTTCCCTGACATCATGTGTGATATCCCCATCCGTACAGTGAATCGTTGCAGCACGCAGATAAGCATTGCCTGAAGCGATTGAAATTTTTCTATACGATTCTATAGTGTCCAAATAATAGACATCTCTCAATGCCCGGCATTCCTTAAAAGCATTCTTTCCGACAGCCTTCATATGGCTGTTCATATAGAGAGTCTCCAGGCTTTCGCAACCTTCAAACGCACTCTCTTTTATTTGAGCGGTGTTCCCGATTTCTGCAGATTTCAGAGCGGTACATCCGGCGAACGCTTCTTTGCCGATAAACTCCCCTGTAATATATAGATTTATTTCTGTCAGACTTACGCAGTCCTTAAAGGTCCCATCTTGAACCGAAATGTTATCAGGGAAACTTATCTGATCCAAAAGACGACATCCGGCAAATGCATACGCTCCGACTTTGGTGACCCCTGACAGATCGATTGTCGTAACCTGTTTTCTGCCGGCATATGCATACGCTCCAATCGCAGTCACAGTATCCGGCAGCGTAATATCCCCGACAGCTCTGTTATCCGTTGCAAGAACTTTCGTTTTTTTCGCATTATAAAGGATTCCGTTTTCCAGCACAAAAGAAGTATTCTCTTCCGGAAGGCCAATCCTATCCAGCATGCTGCAATATCCAAACGCACCTTCCCCTAAAAACTGCAGACCGGCAGGAAGATCGATCTCTTTCAGGGCGACACAGTTGAGAAAAGCCTCTTCTCCAATCTCTGTGACAGCCGCCGGAATCTCAATCACGGTAAGTTTCTTATCATCACTGAACGCGTTTGGCGCAATCCGTGTCACAGTTGAAGGTAGGCTGACTTTTTCAAGATTCGGAAGATTCCGAAACGCACACCCTCCTACTGAAGTCACGCCTTCCTCTACGATCACTTCTTCTATCCTGTTATAATACATGGCCCAAGGTTGCTCATATGGATAGTCATTCATATCTCCGGTGCCGCTGATCGTCAGCACTCCGTCAGCAAAGGTCCATGTTATTGTAGTTGTAGGAGCCGGCCCCGGTACATAGGGATGAAAGACCACTTCCCCTGCATAGCCTGCAGAGACCAACCGATACCAGCTTCTGTAGGTCCGGGCGGCATACTCGATCTCAATGTTTTCCCAAGCCTTCCGGTACCGGTAGGTATAATACACATCTATGCGCGAACTTTCTGTAATAAATCCTTGTGGAAACAGCTCAATAGTATGCTGATCGATCCTCTGGTTCATTGAAGGCGGTGCGCCTTCAAAAAGAATCTTTTCCATCACCTTACATTCGACTGCATACATTTCAATCCTGCTGACAGAGGCCGGAATGGTAAGCTCTTTCAGTGATTTGGAAGTAATGGCATCCACGTCTAAATATGTGACATTTTTTCCTATGACAAGTTCTTCCAGCTGGTCACAATTCCTAAGGGCATACTGTCTTATTTGCGACAAACCATCCCCCAGTGTGATTTTTTTTACACTTGAATCAGAAAAAATATAAGTTCCCAAAGCAGTTACATCGTCACGGATTTCAACCTCATTAAGTCCTGTACAGCTTTTAAACGCAGAGTCGGAAATAGTTTCCACCCCATAGGGCGTGGCATAGTGATCGCTGACTTTCGCCCGTGGGTATAGATACAGAGTCTTACCATCTCTCGAGAGAAGCACCCCATCGACAGACTTGTATTTTGTGTTTCCCTCCGCGACCCGAATCTCTTCCAGGCCTGTACAGCCGGAAAGATACCCGACCCAGTTCACAGTGGCAGGAATCTCTATGCTCTTTATGCTCTCGCACCCTTTAAAGGCATAGTCACTGATACTAATCACATCTTTGCCATCCAGCTGAGAAGGAATCACCAGATCTGTCTCCGAACCGGAATATCCTGTGATCTGGACGCCTCCTTCCACATCCTCATAAATATATTCTTCAGCTGCGGCGCCTTCTGACATATCCGTTTCATTTGTGGGTACTGTCTCTTCGGTCACTTCAACCTGTTCCGTCATGTCAGCAGATTTTTGAGTTTCAGCATAGACCGGCATAGCTATGGCCAGTATGAGTGCTGACATTCCCGTTACAAGTATTCTTCTCCATGTTCGTGTCGTTTTACTATCTCTTTGCTTTTGTCTCATTATATACTTATTCATGGGTAAAACCTCGTACGTGCTGGTTCAGCTGTGCATCAAGCTTATGTTGTTTGTCATTCTCATCCTTATCTGGGCTTCACGGTCTTAACCTTGCTCCAGGAAGAATAATACCGATTCTTTCCCACTTTTTTATAGGTCCGGATTCGAACGTAATACTTTTTCTTCGCCTTCAGTTTCATAATCTTCTTCGAGGTTATGGAGTTCTTTTTGACAGTAACTGTCTTGGCTTTCTTGAAGTTACTCTTCAGACAGTACTGGATCTGATAACCTGTGGTCTGTGCTGTCCGCTTATTCCACTTCACCGTGAAGCCTTTTTTTGCCCTGATCAGCTTGATGATTGTAGTTCCTTTCGGTTTGATAAAGAAGTTAGCCACCGTCCAGCCATCGTAATCCCCGATTCCTGTGATGACCATGTCCACATCACCGACATTAACATTATTATAGTACTGGATAGTGTAATCTGTACCATATCTAAGCTTCTTACCACGCAGGCGAACGACCGGTGTCTGGGTGATGGCCTTACCGGTGTAAACTTTATCAGTGACCCCGGTTACATCCGCATTATCCAGAGATCGGCTCGGAACCGATTCTTTCGCGA
>JBGVCE010000263.1:0-6644 GCA_045226235.1 Anaerobutyricum sp. | reverse complement strand
TGGACAACTGTTTGAAAATGAACTGATTCCTTTTGCCTATTTCTTTGTTGTTATGTTCCTTTGCTACCTGATCATAGAGATCAACGCCAGAACCCTCAGGTTCGATGTGGCAAAGTTAAAAGGCAGGAAACAGCTTATCTTCTTTACGGCGGTCTGGGTCCTGACCTTTGCCGTAATCATATACGCTTACCCGCAGATCGATGAATACGCAAATATGTGGAATCATTACCTGCTGCCGTAATAATAAATCGTAAAATAAGATAAAAAAGTGACATATTCCCTGACTCTGCTTCACGATCTTCCCTGATAAAGAGCCTGAGAATATGTCACTTTTCTTTTTTACAGATATTGATATCTCTTCCTATACTTATAGATTGCATAGAAGCTGGGAATCAGACTCACTGACTCGGCCACCGCCCATGCTGCCCATAAGCCCGGTCCTCCGAAGATCGCTGTGAGGCCGTACAGGCAGATTGTGAAGGCCACAAATGTACGGAGGAAGGAAAGAATTCCAGAGACCAGTCCATTACCGAATGCGGTAAAGAGCCCTGAGATAAAGACATTAATCCCGGTAAAGAGGGCTGCCGGCAGAGCCAGGATATATCCCGTCAAGGCAATCTCATAGAATATGGTCCCCTCCCGGAAAAAGAATCCTACCACCGGATGACGAATAAAGAACAGGATGACGATAGACAATACCGCCATGACGAAATTCCAGTCCATGCTAAGACGATATACCTTCTTTCGCATGGGGATATTCCCACTTCCATAATGGTAGGAAAAGACCGGTTCCACCGCAGAAGTGAATCCCATAAATACCATGGAAATCAATACCTGTACATAAGTTACCACAGCCAGCGAACTCACCCCGGGTTCCCCATAGCATCGGTAAGCCAGATGATTCATAAATAATACGGTCACGCCCTCAGCCAGATTGGATACCATATCCGAGGACCCGTTAAAACAGATTCCTCCGATTTCCTTCCAGTCGGGCCGTGCCAGCTCAAGGTAATAAGAACTTTTCCTCGCAATGATATAAAACCAGACGGCATAGACGATGGTGGAACAATAGCCAATCACTGTAGCGATGGCTGCACCCATAATTCCCATGTGCAGATATTTCATGAATACATAATCAAGCACACAGTTGAGCACTCCTCCGATCATGATGACGATGGCAGCCACAACCGTCTTTCCTTCGCCGATAATCAGAATGCCTAGTTCCGACTGGAGCAAAATGGTGATACAGAAGGTTGACAGGGTCAGATAATATGGCCGCAGGTATTCAATATTACCCTCGGTAGCTCCGCAGGCTTTCATGATAGGGTCGGCGAAAATGAGTGATGCCGCTGTGAACAGTATTCCAATCAGAATGGTAAAACTGACGACACGGGAAAATGTCTGACCGGCTTCCTTCTTCCTGCCCTCTCCTACCTTTTTAACGATCACTGCATTACCACCGGTACCAATCATTATTCCCACGGCAATAAACAGAGTAATGATGGGATAATATAGATTGATGGCACTGATGGCAAGATCCCCTACAAAGCGTTCGATGAAAACACCGTCCACCATCTGGTATACTGCGATAAAGACGAATACGAAGATACTGGGAAATACATACTTCATAAGAGACCAGAAATTGAAGTCCTGAGACAGTTCAAGGTCCTGCTCCGTAATGTTCTCTGCAGCTTCTTCAAATTCTTCATTTTTTCCTTTTGTTTCCTGTAACATTTTTTACCTCTTTTTTCGGAAGATACCGGCAAATGTCCGGAAGAAATTCTTCTTGTCCTGAATCTTCTCACGAAGTTCCCTGACGGTGATATCTTTCTGGGAATGGTGGGTAGCCAGGGCCTGAGCCAGCCTGATGTAGATATCTTTAAACTTCTCAATGCTCTCTTCCTCATACCAGCTGGCAGCGAAATCGATCATCATCTGTAAGCCATCCTCCCCGTCAAGAATCTCCATATCCAGGATTGTCTGGGAAGCAGCCTGGTTCTGACGGATATCAATCATATCGATATCAAATCCATCCGATCCTCCCATATCCCGAATGTCTTGCTGATAAAGAAGATATGCTGTTTCTTCCTCCACAACCTGGCTTTGACGATCCACATAAGGATAGCAGCTGTGTTCAATGGCCTTCTGGACCTGTTCGTGAACATCGGCAAACACATCTCTGAGAGTTCTTTCATCTTTTAGTCTAATGCCCACCGGAAGTTCCCGGAACAAAAGGCCTACCGTATTCATCAATTGCAGATCATCTCTCCCGCTATAATTCCAGGACAGTTTGATATCGTTCTCCTTATTATAAATGGAAATGGCTAATGCAGCCACAGTGATGAAAAACTCATTTCTGCTGATCCGGTAAGCTTTCTCCACAGCCCTCATCTGCGGTTGTTCAATCCCCAGTTCCACGATCAGCTCACCCAGTTCATTATCCCTGGAGATACGGTCTGTCTTAGGATAACATGACCATTCAATCCCACTGTACCGGTTTTCAAAATATTCCTTACTCTCCTGATAGAAAGGAGTATCGATGACCTCCTGCCTGTCCTTCAGCATAAGGTAGTAATAATCCGGATCAAGAGGCAGGCCCATAAAGGCTTTTCCTACATTTGCCATGAATACTTTCAGGGAGGTCCCGTCAAAAACAGAATGATGCACATCGAAGAAAACATACCCCGCTTTCTCCGTCTCGAATACCCGGCACCGATAGAGGCGGCCGCCCACAATCTTATAGGGATAAACCAGGACATCCTTCACATAACGGAATTCAAATTCACTTAGGTGCTCCACATGGATATCTTCCAGAATCTCCGGTGTATAACGCTGCATCAGCTCCCCATCCTCATTCCAGAAATAAGTGGTAAGAAGTGCCGGATAATGGGCAATACATTCCTTCATGACCTGTGCCATACGGTCCCTGTCAAATACTTCTTTGTCCACCTTCATCATGGAGAACAGGTTATACATGGTAGAATTCGGTGTGTAGAGCTGGTAGTCCACCATATAAAGCTGTTCTGCTGTCAGAGGGTGGGCCTCCTTCATGGCTTCCGCATTCTTAGTGTCGGGATCTTCTTTGGTCCCAGCCTCTTTTATGAACTTCTCATAGATCTCTTCAATCTGCTTAGGTGTCCTTCCACGGAAGATCTGGGTCGAATTGAGACCCGGCAGGTCTGCTTCCATGATCAATTCGATGGAGCTTAAAGAGTCTCCTCCCATCTCATAAAAATCATCGTTAATGCCTACCTGGTTCAGATGAAGCACCTTCTCAAAGGCCTGACACAGCCGTTTCTGTACCTCTGTCACGGGCTCTTCATAATTACTCTTGAAACCACTGAGGTCCGGTTTGGGCAGGGCATTTCGATCCAGTTTCCCATTTGCCTTCAGAGGGACTTCATCTATCTTCATAAAGTAGGAAGGAATCATATAGTAAGGCAGGCGCTTCAGCAGATCCTCACGCAGAGCATCCGCATCTAGGGTGATATCCTTGGTATAGTATGCGCAGAGGAAGCTTCTGTTCCCATCCTCAAATCCCCTGGCAGCAGCCCAGTCAACGCCAAGAGACTCTTTTACGGCAGCCTCGATCTCGGCAGGCTCAATCCGGTTGCCGTTAATCTTGATCATGTCACCGCTTCTGCCCAGGAGGACATAGTTTCCTCCTTCTCCTTTCATGGCAAGATCTCCCGAGTGATAGATACCGTTTTTGAAAGCTTTCTCCGTCTCCTCCGGAAGATTGATGTAACCACGAACATAGGGATTTTCGAAGCATAATTCTCCGATCTCCCCGTCTCCTGCCTCGGTTCCGTCTTCCTTAAGAAGAATGATTCTGGTATCTACCTGGGGCTGTCCTACCGGACAGGTATCATAGGCCCTGTCTATATGGAATACACCCACGGCAAATCCGCTCTCACTGCAGGCATAGATATTAATCAGTTCGAGGTTGGGGTTATATATATTATTCGCCGGCTCACTTCCCACAAAAAGCATACGCAGGAAAGGACCCGTTTTATTGCCAAGCATCCTTACATAAGAAGGGGTCAGAAAAGTAATGGTAATCCTCTTGGTAAGGAAAAACTTAGCCAGGGCCTTTGTATTCTTGATGGTGGCGTAAGAAACAATGTAATTCTTTCCCCGGAATACATTAAGACCTGCCAGGATTACGATTACCGTGGCAACGAAATTCATGGGAGCCAGGGTAGCCAGCCGGTCCTTCTCAGTAAAGGGAATCTCTCCGTTAAAACGAATGGATAGAATCGCCCGGTCCAGATTGCCGAACTCATGGAGAACCCCCTTGGGATTTCCGGTGGTTCCGGAAGTATATATGGCATAGGCAGCATCATGGGGATCCGTCTCTTCGTGGCCCTGTAAGGGCTCTGTCTGCATCACCTGTTCCCAGTCCGCGGCATTGATCTCAACTTTACATCCGCAGTCTATGCGGATATAGTCTATTCTTTCCGGCGCGTAGGTATCTTCCACCAGAGCCCACGCGGCACCTGCTTTCCAGACACCGATCATGGCAATCACCGGAATAACACCCCTGGGAAGATTGATCAGGACAAAATCCTCTTTACCTATCCCTTTATTTTTCAGCCAGGCATAAACCCTGCCGGATAGATCATCCAGCTGGGCGTAGGTTATGCCCTTTGTATGAACTTCATCAAAAAGAATCGCAGCGTTTGGATCCTTGGCCGTATATTCTTCCAGACGTTGCAGTAAGGTTCTATCTGTCATGTGTTTCCCCTTTCCGTTTTGATTCTTTATTCTACATCTATTTTGCTATGGTAATTCTCGTAGCATTCATACCCATGATGTATTCCGTCTCAATCTTGCTGACTACCGCCCTTAACATACGGGTATTAATCTCCATCTCCTTCTCTTCTTCCTCCATGACATCGATGGAAGGTCCAAGACTTCGGAAGTCAATCTCCACATTTTCATCATAGATCCGCACCAGCACATCCATATAGGCATCCTGACTCTTGTGGTTGGATGCAAACACTGCCATCTCTTCCACGGCTAAGGCTGCCTGCATTGACTTTGTCTTATCGATTCCTTCCTCCTCACATATCTTCTGAAGAGTACTGCTGATATCTGCGAAATCATTGCAATTATCTGTGATGGTAATATCCATGACGGGCCTAACTTTCACATCTCGTTCCAGAAGCAGGATTCCCTGCAGTCTGCCGTTAGACCGTGCCTGAATCCTACGGTTCTTGAGCAGCACAAATGTCATAACAAGAACTGCATTTACCGGATAAACCCACCAGATACCATCTACTCCGATCAGGGTACAGAGAATCAGGACCACAGGAATGACACCAAGAAATCCATCCAGGGCACTGATCAAGGTCGCATAAGCTGCAAAACCAATAATCTTTAGATAACGGAAATAGATGACGAACCCATATCTTAGCAGGAAGCAGAGGGAATATACCCTGAGGGCATAGATAGCCATGCTGGCCTGGGTTGGTTCCGTAATGTTATAGAGGGCAGCCGCCTGTGGCGCAAAAATGATAAAGGCACTAGTGCATATAATTGCTACAACTAATTGGGCAACCAGAGTCATCTTCAGCAATATGCTTTGTCCACGGTAATCACGCTGGCCATGAAGAACAGCTAATATAGGGGTGGAGGCACCGATCAAGGCAGACATAAAGATTGAAATCACCGATAGGGACTGTTGGCAGAGGGCATAGGCCACAACTGCATTTACACCTACCAGTCTCAGGGCCAGACTATTACATACTGCATACTGTAAAGTAAATCCCAGCTGGGACATAGCCTCGGAACTGCCCTGCCTTATAATTTCCTTAAGATATTTCATGGATGCCCCGATATTTTTGCTGATATAGAGGGTCAGTCTCTTTCTGAGGACTGCATAAAGTATGATCAGCAAACTGCTGACATAACCTGTTAATGTTGCCCATGCAGCACCTTCCACACCCATGCCGAAGACCCGGATATAGACATAGTCCATCACAATATTCACCACATTTGCCATGATGTTGATGGCAGTACAGTAACCCGGCAAACCTGCAGGAGGCAGAAATTCTACAAAGGTAAGTATGGAGACAAGCAGTGGAACAGAAAACAAAAGAATCCACAGATAGTCATCAAAAGCCTTTTTGATACCGGCATCCGTACAGAGCATCCCGGAAAGACCATTGAAAAAGACAAGGCCCAATACCATCATCAGTATACCCACCACGATTCCGACTATCATGGCTGCCGTAAAACTGTGACCTGCAGCTTCGTGATCTCTCTTACCCAATGATATGGCATAAACCGTCGCACCGCCACTTCCCAATAGGCAGAATATGGCAGCTACGGCCAGCATGATTGGTGCTCCCAGTCCTACGATGGCCATACCCTGGCTTCCAAGAAGTCTGGAAACCACCATACTATCCACAAATTCATTCAGGGACATGGCTGCCATGGTAATCATAGACGGCAGCAGGTACTGGCGAAATTTCTTTCTCAGCAGATTGTTTCTACGGTCAAATCTGTACTGGTTTTCTCCCGAATCCGTTACATTTGCTTTTCTGTTCTTATTCATCACTATTACCCCTTAATTTTATACTCTTAGTTTCTATAATAAATAATCTCTCCCGGCATTCTCCCTGTCCGGTATCTACCTG
>JBGVCE010000262.1:0-10231 GCA_045226235.1 Anaerobutyricum sp. | reverse complement strand
GAGCTCATGGATGGAGAGGAAGTAATCCAATGCGGGGCTACCATGTTTGATTACCGGGGAAGCCGCGCCGGCCTGTTTAAAAACTTTATGAAAAACAGCTACGTAGGCTGCTGTATGGCATTTCGCAGCAGGATTAAGGATGTAATCCTTCCGATTCCTGAGCAGATGTACATGCATGATTACTGGATTGGAACTGCCGGGGAGAAACTGGCGGGTACCGGCCTGTTGAAAGAGTGTCTGATCCAATACCGCAGACATGAGGATAATGTGACAGACCTGACCCATGGGTCCCTTTCCTTTATGATCCGGAAACGGATCGCCATATTAAGATGCCTGAGGATTCTGAACCGCAGGGTGAAGACAGCCGGATCTCCGGCAAAGCATAACTAAGATGAGAACAACAAAAAAAGACAGACCGGGAGAAGGAGGTATAAAATGAAAAAAAGAACCATATACATTTTGTCCTTCCTTCTCCCTTTGTGTACGCTGATCTGTGGAATGATCTACCTGGGAGTGGCTCCCTTTGGGGATAACTCCCTGCTGATTATTGACGGGCTTCACCAGTATATGCCCTTCTTCTCAGTGCTTTACGATAAGCTTCGCGGGGGAGAGTCTCTGTTTTATACCTTCCGCACAGGGCTTGGCATAAACTTCCTTTCCCTCTTTTCTTATTATCTGTCCAGCCCTCTTAATCTGATCATCGTATTCTTTAAGAGGAGCCAGTTAAACATGGCAGTCAGCTTCCTGATTGTATTAAAGCTGTCCCTTAGCGGACTCTTTGCGAGTATCTTTTTCACGGCAAAGAGCAGGAAACCGGACCTGCATGTTGTGGCTGTTTCCGTGGCTTATGCCCTCAACGGATACATGGTGGGCTATTGCTGGAATGTGATGTGGCTGGATGCTATCATGATCCTTCCCATCATCCTTCTGGGAATCGACAGGCTGATCGAGGAGAAAGACGGAAGACTTTACGGGCTTGGATTGTTCTATGCCCTCTTTTGTAATTACTATATAGCTTTTATGATTTGTCTCTTCTGTGTGATCTGGTATATCAATCACGAGATCCGGTCTATGAAGCATTTCTTTTTCCGGGGGATCGTCTTCGCAGTCTATTCTTTTGTGGCTGCAGGCATGGCATCGGTAATCCTGATCCCTGCTTATATGGGAATCCGGCAGACATCCTCCGGCAGCGAAATGAGTCTGCCGGGGCATGGATGGATTACAGGATTCTGGGATCTGATCAGCAGGCAGTTCGACATGGCCTACCCTGTGACCCATGATAATTTTGACGGAAATGCCAATCTGTATTTTGGAATCTTTGCGGTTCTGTTCCTAGTGCTTTATCTGCTGAACCGTGAAATCAATCCCTGGAGAAAATGCAAGAAAGTCCTCCTGGTACTGTTTTTCTACATCAGCTTTAACGAGGAGATACTCAACTTTATCTGGCATGGATTTCATGATCAATATGGGATTCCTAACCGCTTTTCTTTTCTCTATGGATTTGTTCTACTCACCATAGCATTTGAGCTACTGGAGAGGCTGGACTCCATCCGGATCTGGGAGCCCTTTGTAGCTGTTTTAGCCAGTCTTGGCTTGCTGGGAGTCAGCTATTATTTTGCCGGGACTTCCCTGGAACTGGAAGTATTCTGGTCTGCTGTATTTCTGATTCTGGTCTATGGAATTATCTTGTTCCTCATGAAGAAAGATCTAAAACGAAAAGCAGCCTATCAGATGATGATATCCACCATGATCACCGGAGAGATCATCGTTACCAGTCTGCTGGGTTTTGATTCCAACGGTCAGATCAGCATATCCAAATTTTTCTATGCCACGGAAGATATGGAGAGAGCCCTGGGTGATAACCGGGACGGCAGCTTCTTCCGGAGCGAGGTGGCAGACAGTCTTCTCGTGGATGAGAGTACCTGGTATCCCATGAATGCCATCAGCCTCTTTGGGTCCACCGCCCGCAGTGAGATGGTGGACATCATGGATTCCCTGGGATTGAACACCGGTGTAAATGAATACCTATACAAGGGGTCCACTCCTGTCACCAACCTGATGTTTAACCTGCGGGACTACTATTTCCATGAGAAAGATCAGCTCCGGACGGATTTTGATTATGTGGATACATATGGAACCATGCGGTATTTCCGTAATCCGGTGGAAGGTATGTCCATAGGCTACGGAATCAGTCAGGATATCGATGAGTGGTATTATTACAGTGACTATCCTTTCCGTGTGCTGAATGATTTCTGCTATCAGGGCTATGGGGTGGATACGGTTTTCCAGGATATTCCGATTCCGGATCCTTCCAGCCACGGGTGTACCACCAAGAGAACCAACGACGGAGAGTATTATTTCGAATATGAAGAAAAAGAACCGGATAATATCGTGTTCGACCTTCAGCTGCCCCAGGGATCGGAGAGCCTCTATCTCTTCTATGACGGCAGCCAGGTAGAAAATGTGAAGATCAGCGTGGACGGCATGGTGAGGGATGACGGGGACCGGGACGGCCGGATCCTGTGCATCGGCAAGATAGAACCCAACGCTACCGTGACGGTAGCCATGTCCTTGAAAGGGGAGGATTCTTCCGGCTATGTCAGACTTTCCGCTGCCACATTTGATCAGGATAATTATGATTCTCTGGTTCAGGAGATGACTTTTGATACCTTTAACCTCACAAAGATGACAGATTGTCATATCGAGGGAACCTTTGATGCCATGGAGGAAGAGTACCTCTTTTTCTCCATCCCATATGATGATGGATGGACGGTGGCCATCGATGGAAAAAACACAGAAACCACCACCATTGGCAATGCATTTCTTTCTGTTATAATACCGGAAGGAGAACACAAGATAACCCTGGATTATGTTCCGGAGGGATTCCGGACAGGGCGTATGATCACCATCGGCAGTGTTCTCTGCTATCTTGTGCTGTGTATCTTCACTCACAGGAGAAAGAAAAAGGAGAAGATTATATCTGAGATGACAGGAGGAAATGAGGATGAAGAAAAAGATGCGGATGCCATGGAAGAGGATGACAGCCTGTCTGATGACGGCGGTGATGTCATTGACGACGATCATGACGATGCCGGTCCGGACCTATGCTGACGAGGTAGAGAAACCTTACCTGTCTCTGGGAGCTGACCTGAATAAGGAGGAAAAAGCAACGGTTCTGAATCTGCTGGGTGTCAGGGAGGACAGACTTTCCGACTATGAGCTGGTCACCATCACCAACGCGGACGAACATGAATATCTGGATAATTATCTTAATGCATCCATCATCGGATCCCGGGCCTTATCTTCCGTTTTAATTGAGAAGAAGTCAAAAGGAAACGGAATCCGCGTTACCACGAAAAATATAACCTACTGTACAGAGGGGATGTATCAGAATGCCCTTAGCACAGCAGGTATCACCGATGCGGACATCACAGTGGCCGGCCCCTTCAATCTGACCGGAACAGCTGCCCTGGTAGGCGCCATGAAGGCCTACGAGGACATGACGGGGGAGGAGATAGAAGAAACCTTGAAGGATGCTGCCACCAATGAGCTGGTGGTCACCGGAGATCTGGCTGAGGAAATCGGCGGGAGCGAGCAGGCGGAAGAACTGATCGCCATGCTGAAGGAATTCATTGCCGAGCATGACAACCCCACAGACGAAGAGATGGAAGAAGCCATCCGGCAGGGCGAAGAACAGCTGGATATTACCCTTACGGAAGATCAGAAAGAGCAGATCATGGAGCTGATGAAGAAGATCGATGACCTGGACCTGGATGTGGACCAGCTCAAAGAACAGGCCAAGGCAATCTATGAGAAAATCACGGATCTGGAAAGCATAGAGAAGGAAAGCCAGGGATTTATCCAGATGATAAAAGGCTGGTTTGAGAAGATTTTTGGAATGTTCGGATGATGAGATAAAACTTCTTCAAATGATAAGGCGGTTGTGCTAAACCAGCACAACCGCCCTTTGTTATTATATGAGGTACAGCCTTATTTTGTTTTCACAGATTTGACTGAGCTCCATGTTGAGTAATATTTTTTACCATAGATATCTTTGTAGCAACGAATTCTTACATAGTATTTTTTCCTGGCCTTCAACTTTTTGATCTCTTTCACTTTGGTAAAATAATTGGTGATCTTTATCGTTTTTGCACCTGAGAAATTCTTTTTAAGTGAGTACTGAAGCTGATATCCTGTATTCTGGATATTGTTCACCTTCCAGTAGGCCTTAAATGATTTCTTGCCGGCCTTCACTTTACTGATCTGTGTTGCTTTTGGAATGATTGTGAATGTTAATTTCTGACTGTTTACAAAATTCCCTTTGCCGGAAACGGTTACTGTCGCCAGGCCAACATATCTGTTGTTAATATATGATACATTATAATTCTTGTCACTTACTTTATTACCCTTAAATGTAACAGTGACTGCAGGTTTGAGATAATTGGTGTTATATACCAAGGTTTTCTTACTTAAGGACACTTTACAAGCTGAAAAATCCGCAGCGCTGATCTTAAATGTCTTTTTGACCGTGCCAAGATAATCTCCTATTCCTGTAATCTCCAGAGAAGCAGTACCGACATTTACATTGTTTGAGTAGGAAACGGTATAATCATTATCCAATTCAAGAACATCATCACCATTGCTAACGACAAGATTCTGTGTGTGGGCTGTGCCGTTATATGTTTTTTCCACGATTCCTTCAATATCACAACCACTTAAAGAAGTTGCATAGGCAACAAAAGGCACGTTGTGATTCATACAATATGTTTCCAGTTTTGTTCCACGGACAAGATAGACTGTAAGCTTCGGACAGTTTTGAAACAGTTCATCCCAGCCTGTAATACTGGTAAGAGCATCTCCGAATTTTAGATATTCCAGTGAGGTACAGTCCTTAAATACTTCATTACTTATGGACTTCAGATCAAGTGGAATATTAATGTCTGTCAGACTTTCGCACCCGGAAAATGCACCCCAGGAAAGGGTGTCTACATTATCTGATAAAATGACCTCCTTCAGTGATTTACAGCCTTCGAATGAACCCTGAAAAACATTTGTAATTCCATCAGGAAGAGTGACGCTGGTAAGTCCCGTATTGGCGAAACAAGAACTGCCAAGTTTTATTACACTTTCCGGAATATCTATATGAGTAAGGGATGTACATCCGTTAAAAATATTGCCCCCTATGGCTGTGAGTTTTGAAGGAAGCTTAACTTTTTTAAGTGATGTGCAGCCATAGAAAATTCCTTGTCCCGATTGTTCCCAATTACAAAGATCTGTTGCCGAGTCCGGAATGATTGCCTCCTCAAGGCTTATGCAACTATCAAAAGCGCTGCCTTCAATCTTTGTAAGGGATTCCGGGAAGTGAAAGGATTTCAGATTACTGCATTCTTTAAATGCATAAGGTGCGATACTGGTAAACTTGTTTCCGTTTTCAAAACTTACACTGCTGATGGTTTTATTGCCTTTAAAGGCATTGGTTGATATTGTTGTCACATAATAACCATTGATTTTTGCAGGTATGACAACATCAGGATTCTCTGATGTATAACCTGTAATGGTAATTTCTTTCGTGGAATTGTTAATGGTATAATTGAAATCTCCGTAAGTTCCATCCGCATAAACAGGTTTAGGAACGAACAGTAATGACATCAAACATAATAACAGTGTGACCAGTATTTTTCTTGGGGGTTTCTTCATATCCGTCTCTCCTCCTTTTGATTTGAATAATAAAATAATTTTATTGTTTCTTCATTTATCATAACATTTCTTAATTTTTTTCACCACAATAATAACAAAAACATTTTCTTCCTCTTTCTTCGATGGCAGGGAAGACTCTTGACCACGAAATGTAAATAAATACTAAAAATGTAAAATAATGGTTTACAAATAAATGAACCTGTGGTATAGTGAGTTCACAAACAATGATAAAAGTATATATTATATGTTATTAATATAATTAATGCCTTGCGATAAACATGGTTTAGTGGCTGTTTTTACTGTATTTGCCAGGGGGGTGTGCAGAGGGATGAGAAAGATATTCATGGGGGAAGAGAAGGAGTATGCCAGAAGACTGACCAACTATCTCCTGGGGCATCTGCCTGCTGACATACAGCTGCAGACTTTTACGAGTCCGGAGATTTTGCTCCGGGAAGAGGAGATTGCTGATCTGTACCTGCTTGGAGTGGACTTTTATGAAAAGATTCTGGAATTAGAATCGGATTTTTCGGAGAGGGATATTATTCTGATTAAAAGTGATAAGACAGAGGATGGATTCTCAAAGCTGGACCCGCCAGATAAGCTGGTGAGACAGATCTGTGAGTTCAGGGAGAGCTGTGATCCTCTTTGGAGGAGGCATTCCGGGTCCTGCCAGTTGATCGCAGTGTATGCCCCTTCTCCGGGAATCTCCCTTAGGAGATGGATCTGGGGGGAGATGGAAATCGGAGACCTGTACCTGGGTCTGCAGGATATTGGGGAGGCGGAGATTATTATGTCCATAGAGAAAAAAGAGTTCCCAGTGGGAATCAGGGCATTCTCAGGTAAGAATCCGGCTGAGGAGTCAGAGCTTTCCGTTCCTGATATGGGAAGCATGTGTTATTACATACACCTTCATGAAGAGGAGATTCTGGATAAGATGAAGAAAATTCTCCGCAGGGAGGAGGGGATATTTTATCTGGATTCACCACCATGGTTTTTTGATTTTCTCGGGTTGCAGGAGGAGGACTACCGATGGTTTTTTCATACTCTGAAGGAAGATGCAGGCTTTTCTAAAATATATGTGGGCCTGGGGAATAATGCTATCCCTTCCTTGGAGTATTTCAGCATATTTGACCATGTCATCCTTTTGGACTGCCCGGAGAATAAGAGGATTCATAGATTCTGTGACAGATTTGTCCGGACTGCTCTGGAGGAGGGATATCTGCAGGAGTCATCCATTGATGTGAGAGGATGTACAGAGGCAGAGAGGAATACAGGGGGATGGGAGAAAACATTTGAAACAGGGAGACCATTTTAACCGGGGAAAATTAAAGAGAGAAGTAATCAACGAGTTAAGAGACCAGCTTAATCTGTCCGATGATCAGATCTATCAAGCCATCGACCATGCCATCCTGCGGGAGAGCAGCCGCATTTATGGAACTCTGGCGGAGAAAGTCTCCCTGAGGGAGCAGATCTTTGATGATATCCGGAATCTGGGCATCCTGGAGAAATATCTGAAGGATGAGCGGGTGACAGAGATCATGGTTATCGGTCCGGAGAAGGTCTTTGTGGAGAAGGATGGCATGGTTCAAAGGACAGCGGACCGGTTTGACACCCCGGAGGAGGTCTATCAGATTATTGATCAGATCCTGGCACCCATCAACCGGGTTGTAAATGAGTCTTCCCCTGTGGTGGACGGAAGGCTTCCGGATGGGTCCAGAGTACATATCGTGATACCGCCGATTTCCCTGGAAGGGCCTACCATAACCATCCGTAAATTTCAAAGAGGGGGCATGAGGGTGGAGGATCTGATTTCCTATGGGTCATTTCCTCCGGAACTGGAGCCAATCTTAAGCTCATACGTGAAAGCCCATTATAACATCCTGATCAGCGGAGCCACCAATTCCGGCAAATCCTCCCTGATTAATGCCCTATCTGTTTACATCGACAAGGGAGAGAGAATAATTACTATCGAAGACTCTGCTGAATTACAGTTTTTCCACGTGGATAACCTGGTGAGACTGGAAACCAGAAATCCCAATGCGGAAGGGGAAAATGAAGTGACCATGAATGATCTTATTAAGGCAAGCCTGCGGATGCGTCCAAATAGGATTATCGTTGGCGAAGTGAGAGGAGCAGAAGCCTTTTCCATGCTGCAAGCTTTCTCAACTGGCCATAGCGGATCTTTTAGCTCCATTCATGCCAACTCAGCAAAGGATGCCCTGTCCCGGCTGGAAACCATGGTTTTGATGGGCATGGATTTGCCCCTGAGAGCAGTCAGGGGACAGATTGCCTCCTCCATCGACCTGGTGATTCATTTGGGCCGGCTTAAGGAAGGAGAACGGCGTCTTCTTGAGATTATCGAGCTGCTGGGACTTGAAGGAGAAAACTATCTGATCCATCCTCTGTTTCTCTATGAGGATGGAGCGTTGAAGGCCATGGATGATCTGAGGAAGACCTACCATCTGTCTGCCTACGGGCAGAAAGAGAACTATGAGAAGGGGATGAAGAGTTATCGGCAGATCTGAAGCAGGGGACAGAAGGAAGAGTAATAAAAAGGCCAGCTGTATCTGGCCAAGGATCCTGGAGTGGATTCCCGGGGAGATAGGAATCTGTTTGTTAGCTTACCTATGGTATGACAACTGGTATTGGTTCTTCTTCTTACAGATTCTTCTGATCCCTTACGGATATTATTTAGACAGCAGAAGAATGAAGATAAAGAGAAGACAGTATGAGAGGGGGTTCTATGAGTTCCTCCAGTCCATGCTGCCTTCACTGCAGGCAGGCTATTCCCTGGAGAATGCCAGCATAGCCGCCTACAGGGAACTGAAAGAGATGAACGGGGAAAGGCACGCTTTTGTGGAGCAGCTGGCTCTGGTAGTGCATGGGATTGAAGTACATGTTCCTGTGGAGGACCTGTTTCATGAGATGGCATCTGCCACCGATAATGAGGATATCCGGCAGTTTGCTGTAGTCCTGGAAATCTTGAAGAATATGGGAGGTAATTCCGTGGAGGTTCTTAGAAATTCCATGGTCCGGATTCAGAAGAAGATGGAGACCGCAGAAGAGATCAGAACCTTGTTGAGCGGGAAGATCTATGAGAAGAATCTGATGCTTCTGATGCCCTTTTTTCTGATGGTATATCTGAGAATCAGCAATGGAAGCTACCTGGACCTGCTTTACCACACTATTCCCGGTCAGATGGTTATGACCGTTGCCCTGGCAGGCATCATCGTCTGTTTTTACTGGAGTGAGCACATCATGGGAATCACCAAGGGTATTTCCACCTGATATGTCAAGGAAGGAGCTTTTAAGAGATGAGAATACGAAAAAACGACAGTAGGTACCGGCTAGCCCGCCGGATCTTACAGTTTCTTCCCTCATATGTGAGAAAGAGGTGGAAGAGCTGGCTGGAACCCTCTTTCCGGGACAAGACCATCAGTATCCGGGAGAATCAGAAAGCTTTGGAGCAGTTTCAGCTAAAACAGATTACGATTCTGCTGTGGGGAGTTTTGCTGTTTTTGAACCTGGTTTTGATTCTGGGGCTCTCCTCCTTATTTACCAAAGAGTTTACTTTCCTCAGGAATCCTTTCGGAAGGGGAGAAAAAGAAGTCCGGTTAAAGCTGGAGGCGGAAGGGAAGAAGAAAGAGATTTCCTTTACTCTGGAGGAACAGATGCTGACGGACAAGGAAAAGGAGCAGGTTTTCCGGGATTTCTTCCGGAAACTGAAAATAGAGATGAAGGGGTGTAACAAATCCCTGAATGATGTCACACAGCCTCTGGAGTTTATGGAGAAGCTGGATGGATATCCCTTTCAGATCAGCTATGAACCTGAAGACCTGCTATTAATCGATTGGAACGGAGACCTGGGCCAGAAAGGATTAGAGATCAGGGAAGAGGTGTCCACCGCGATTCTTGTGGAGGCAAGTTATAAAGAATACTCCCGGCAGGAGAGAATCCCCCTAAGGATTCTCCCTCAGAAAAAGGCTTCCCCAAACCTGTTTGAGCGTTTTCATAATGCCCTGGTTAACCGAGAATCCTCCTCAAGGGAGAGCCGGGATTTTTCGGTAGGTTCCTCCTGGAAAGAGATAAGGGTTAAGGAAGCATCCAGGGAAAGCTTATGGAAGCTGCCTTTTTTGTTGCTGGGAGTTATGTTTCTTCTGTTATTAAGGAACCACAGCCTTATCGGTGAGAAGAAGAGACTGCGGCATAAGCAAAATATGGAAGACTTTCCTCTGATTGTACACCTGCTTACCCTATATATGGGAGCAGGACTATCCTTTTCCAATGCCGTGGAAAGGATCTGCAAAGATTATGAGACGAGTGAAGATGCCCGGAAAGGTAGATATGCTTTTGAGCAGATGCGGGTGATGAATCACTGCCTGCATATGGGCCTACGCCCCAGGGAAGTTTGCCTGGAATGGGGAAACCATTTTCCGGAGAAGGTTTATGGCAGATTAGCCATGCTGCTGACCCAGAGCTTTTCCAAAGGGGCAAGGGAGATTCGGTCCATGATGGAGAAGGAGCAGCAGGATGC
>JBGVCE010000261.1:0-8023 GCA_045226235.1 Anaerobutyricum sp. | reverse complement strand
CATCCTACCAGGCATGGTCCTATGCTCAGCTTATCAGCGATTATAATACTGCCGTTCAAGACCAGAATATTAATCTTGTCCCCTGCGCCTTCCTGCATAACTATATTCGCAGAGACAATGATCCTATCGATGATCGTCAATATGAAGCTTATACTTCTGAAGCCCCTGCCTTCACAAAAGGTCAGGTCAGTGATTTGAGAAGATTTATTAAAAAATGTGTAAAGCATGGGGATAACAAAGAAGTTTTATATTTGATTGATCATGGCAAGATTCACCCTTCAAAAAGCCTCCAGAATGCCATAGCATCTATGATAGAAGGAAATGAAGAGTTTGTTATGATAGATGAACAGCGTGTTGTATATGAGGAGATTATCAAGCTTTCAAGGAAATGTCAGCAAGATCATAAAAAACGAACGGTTATCTGCAAAGGAGGACCAGGAACCGGAAAAAGTGTCATCGCAGTGCGGTTATTGGCAGAGCTGACCCAGGAAGGTCAGTTTGTCCAATATGTATCCAAGAACAGTGCCCCAAGGCAGGTATATGCAGCGAAACTAAAGGGAACCATCAAGAAAAGCAGTGTAGATAATATGTTCAAGGGATCCGGCATGTATACCGAAGTGGGGAATAACGTGATTAATACTCTGATTGTTGATGAGGCTCACCGACTGAATGAGAAGTCCGGAATGTTTCATAACATGGGCGAGAATCAGATTAAAGAAATCATACATGGAGCCTGCTGCTCTGTGTTCTTTATCGACGAGAGCCAGCGGGTCACGATGGACGATATCGGATCCATAGAAGAAATCCGTAGATGGGCTGAAACAGAGGGGTCGGAGATAACAGAGATGGAATTGCTATCACAGTTCAGGTGTAACGGATCAAATGGATACCTTGCCTGGGTAGATGATCTTCTGGAAATACGTGAAACTGCCAACTATAATCTAGAGGGTCTTGATTATGAAGTCAGACTTTGCGATGACCCGGAGGATGTAAGAAGCATTATCATAGAGAAAAACAAAGCTTCTAACCGTGCGAGAATCTTAGCCGGTTATTGCTGGAACTGGCCAAAAGAAAACAGGAGAAACAGCCAATACCATGATATTCAGATCGGGGACTTTGGCATTAGCTGGAACCTTGACGATGGACAGGCTTTTGCCATCAGTGATAGTTCCGTTAATGAAGCCGGTTGTATCCACACAACACAAGGATTGGAATTTGATTATGTAGGCGTCATCATCGGAGATGATATCCGATATGAAAATGGTCATGTGGTTACAGATTTTACGAAAAGGGCAAGGACGGACCAATCTCTAAAAGGCATAAAAAAGATGTATAAATCTGATCCAGAGAAAGCATTGGAGCGTGCCGATGAGATAATTAAGAATACATACCGTACTCTTATGACCAGAGGAATGAAAGGATGTTATATCTACTGTACGGATCCGGGGTTGCGCGACTATATCAGAAACCGACTGGATGCTGTACCCAATGTACAAACCAATGACCCAAAGTAAGGAGAAGTAATGAGACAAGAAACCATAGACAGAATTCGAAAATTTACCGAAGACCGGGACTGGGACCAGTACCATTCCCCGGCAAACATCGCCAAATCAATAGTGATAGAAGCAGCAGAGTTATTGGAATGTTTTCAGTGGTCCGAGGACAATTACGATATTCAACATGTGAAAGAAGAATTGGCTGATGTGCTGGTCTATAGCCAGAATCTGCTTGATAAACTGGGATTGGATGTAGATGAGATCGTTAATATGAAGATGTCCCAGAATGAAAAAAAGTATCCGGTGGAGAAAGCAAAAGGCAGTGCCGCCAAGTATGATCAATTATAGGTAGAAGGAAGCGTCGCAATATTATAACTGCGACGCTTCCTTCTTTATATCCCTAAAATCCCCTGTTTCATACTCTCCGTATACTCCCCGATATATTTCGGAGCCTTATCGCCGTACTGCGCCAGCAGTTTAATGATGGCGGAGCCTACGATAGCCCCATCAGAGATACCAGCCATCTTCCGTGCCTGTTCCGGCGTGGATATGCCAAATCCGATGGCGCAGGGGATATCCGTATTCTCTCTGACTACTTTTATGATAGATTCCAGATCCGTTGTAATCTTACTTCTGGTCCCGGTAACCCCAAGGCTGGAGACGATATAGAGAAAGCCCTCAGCCTCTTTGGCAATCATGGAAATCCGGTCCTCCGAGGTTGGCGCGATCAGTGAGATGAGATCCACATCATACTGATGGCAGAGGGGAAGAAATTCTTCCTTTTCCTCGTAAGGGAGATCCGGCAGGATCAGGCCATCAATGCCAATCTTCCGGCAGGTGGAGATGAATTTTTCTGCTCCATAGGAAAACACCACATTGGCATAGGTCATAAATACCATGGGGATGGTCAGGTCTTTGCGCAGGGAACGAACCATATCGAAGATATGATCGGTCTTGATACCGCCGGTCAGCGCCCTAAGGTTGGCTGCCTGGATCACTGGTCCTTCTGCCATGGGATCGGAGAAGGGAATACCCAGTTCGATAAGGTCTGCTCCACGCTCTGCCATAGTCCGGACTGCGGCTTCAGTGGTCTTTAGGTCAGGATCTCCACATGTGATAAAGGGAATAAATGCCTTCCCCTTTTCAAAGGCTTTTCTGATATTACTCATGGATATCCTCCCCTCTGTAGCGTGCGATGGCAGCACAGTCCTTATCTCCCCGGCCGGAGAGGTTAATCACAACAATCTGGTCCCTGGACATCTTAGGCACGATTTTCATGACATGAGCCACAGCATGAGCCGATTCGATCGCCGGTATGATCCCTTCCGTCCTGGCCAGGTATTCAAAGGCATTGACCGCTTCCTCATCCGTCACCGGCACATATTCCGCCCGGCCGATGTCATGCAGATAGGCGTGTTCCGGGCCGATTCCAGGGTAGTCAAGACCCGCCGAAATGGAATAAACCGATGCGATCTGCCCGTCACTGTCCTGACAGAAATAAGACTTCATTCCATGGAAGATGCCTAGTCTGCCTGTGGCTATGGTGGCAGCTGTTTCAAAGGTATCGATTCCTCTGCCGGCAGCCTCACAGCCAATCAGCCGGACATCTGTATCTTCGATAAAATGATAGAAACTTCCGATGGCATTGGATCCTCCGCCGACACAGGCAAGAACCGCGTCGGGGAGTCTGCCTTCCTTCTCCAGGATCTGTTCTTTGATCTCCCGTGAGATAACAGCCTGAAAATCCCGCACGATGGTGGGGAAGGGGTGGGGACCCATAACAGAACCCAGGCAGTAATGGGTGTCACTAATCCTGGAGGTCCATTCACGCATAGCTTCCGAAACGGCGTCTTTCAGCGTGGCAGTACCCGTCTTAACAGGGATTACTTCCGACCCGAGAAGCCGCATACGGTAGACATTCAGTGCCTGTCTTATGGTGTCTTCCTCACCCATGAAGACCACGCATTCCATATCCAGCAGGGCTGCTGCCGTGGCGGTGGCAACCCCGTGCTGACCGGCTCCGGTCTCCGCGATAAGGCGTGTTTTTCCCATCTTTTTTGCCAGCAGGGCCTGCCCCAGTACATTGTTGATCTTATGGGCACCTGTGTGGTTCAGGTCCTCCCTCTTAAGGTAGATCCTGGCACCTCCCAGGTCCCGGGTCATCTTCGCGGCATAATAGAGGCGGGAGGGACGCCCGGCATACTCCTGGAACAGTTCGGTAAGCTCCCGATTAAATTCAGGATCATTTTTATAATAATTATAAGCTTCTTCCAGCTCTATCAGGGCATTCATCAATGTCTCCGGGATATACTGCCCGCCGTGAATGCCAAATCTTCCTCTTGACACAAGCTTCTCCTTTCTTTCCTTCCAATCTGTGGACACAGCCTGTTACCTCCGGGCTGCCCTGACTGCAGCCATGATTTTATCCCGGTCTTTTTCCTTTCCCGTTTCTACACCGGAAGAGAGATCTACAGCCACAGGCTTCATCAGGTTGATGGCATCCGGTATATTTTCCGGGGTAAGCCCCCCTGCCAGGATGAAAGGGCGGCCGAAGGCTCCAAGCAGGGACCAGTCAAAGGTTCGGCCGGTTCCATAGCCATTATCCAGCAGAACCATGTCTGCCTTGCTTAACGATGCAGCAGCAAGGTCCTCCTCACCCCTGATCCGGAATGCCTTCCAGATTTCCTTTCCGGTTCTTTCTCTCAATTCTTCGATGTAATCGTCATCTTCATGGCCGTGCAGCTGAATCACATCAGCCTGTAAGACTTCCGCGGTATGGACCACGGTTTCCAGGGGCTGATTTACAAACACGCAGACTAAACGGATCAGGGGGATTAATCCCTTTCTCAGCTTTAATGCCCGGTCTAGATCCAGATTCCTGTGACTCTTGGGAAAATGAAGGATAAAGCCGGCATAATCAGGCTTGGCTTCATTTACATAATCGATGTCCTGGTCACGGAACAGCCCGCAGATTTTAATCTTTGTCATCGCGCTGCCTCCCGGAACTCCCTAAACAGGGCCTTTTTGTCCGATGCACGCATGAAGGCTTCCCCCACCAGGATGGCATCTGCCCCGGCCTTATATAAGCTGCGGACATCATTCGGCGTCTTTACACCGCTTTCTGCCACGTACAGAACACCCTCCGGGATCATTTCCCGCAGACGGACGGCATTTCCCAGGTCCACAGAAAAATCCTTCAGGTTCCGGTTGTTGACACCGATAATCTTAGCCCCTGCGGTTACTGCAGAACGGATTTCCTCCTCATTATGAGCCTCCGTTAAGGCATCCAGGCCAAGGCTTTGGCAGACGTCCAGATAACGCTCCAGTGTCTCTGTATCCAGGAGGGAGCAGATCAGCAGGACGCAGTCTGCACCCATGTATCTGGCCTGGTAGATCTGGTACTCATCCACGATAAAATCTTTTCGAAGCATGGGAGTAGGGATGATTTTCCGGATATCCTGGAAGATCATATCGGAACCCTGAAACCATTTTGGCTCTGTCAGCACGGAGACGGCATCCGCCCCGGCCTCTTCGTATTCTTTGGCAATCTTCTCATAGTGAAATACCGGATCAATGATCCCTTTTGAGGGAGAGGCCTTCTTCACCTCACAAATGAAACTCATTTCCGGTTTGGAAAGAGCCTGGTAGAATACCTTTCCGGCCCGGGGTTCAAGGGCCAGAGCACGTTCTTTCATTTCCTCAAAGGGGTGAAATAGCTTATCTATGGCAACCCTTTCTCTGGTGTATTCTGCGATGGTATCCAGTATGGTCATGATCCTATTCCTCCGGACGGTTGCTGACTTCGATGAGTTTTTCAAGGGTTTCCATGGCTTTTCCGGAATCAATCAGTTCCGCCGCCAGAGCGATGCCCTCCCTCATGCTGTCCGCCTTGCCTCCAATGTACAGACAGGCGCCGGCGTTCAGCAAGGTTGCATCCCGTTTCGGCCCCTTTTCTTCTCCACGTAAGATCGCACGGGTAATCTCGGCATTTTCTTCCGGTGTCCCGCCCTTCAGGTCTTCTTTGGAACAGCGGGTAAAGCCATATTCCTCCGGTGTAATCACGTATGTCCGATACCAGCCGTCCTTGATTTCGCAGACGGTTGTGGGGGAACTTAGGGAGATCTCGTCCAGCTTATCCTGTCCGTATACTACCATACCTCTTTTTACCCCAAGACTTACCAGAACCCTAGCCAGCGGCTCTGCCAGATAATCATCGTAGACACCAAGGAGCTGCATAACCGGCATTCCCGGATTGGTCAGAGGACCAAGGATATTAAACACCGTACGGAATCCCAATTCCCTGCGGATGGGGCCCACATATTTCATGGAAGTATGGTATTGCTGGGCAAAGAAGAAGCACATACCCACTTCCTCCAGTAATTCGATACATTTGGCAGGACTCTGCCTGATATTCACCCCGAGGGCCTCCAGACAGTCCGCAGTGCCGCACTTGGAAGAGGCAGCCCGGTTCCCGTGTTTTCCGACCTTCATCCCGCCGGCTGCAGCCACCAGGGCAGAAGTGGTGGAGATATTGAAACTGTGGGCATTATCTCCTCCGGTTCCTACAATCTCAAAGAGGTCCATGCCCGTCTCAACCTTAGTGGCATGGGCACGCATGGCGGCAGCGCAGCCGGCAATCTCATCCGTTGTCTCCGCGCGGGCACTCTTGGTGGAAAGAGCCGCGAGAAATGCGGCATTCTGTGTGGCGGTGGTTTCCCCGCTCATGATTTCATTCATGACGGCGTAGGCCTCATCATAAGAAAGATCCTCTTTGCTGACAATCTTGACTATCGCTTCTTTAATCATACTTTCTATTCCCTCCGTATATGAAAAACTGATTAAAATTACCATAAATATTTGCATTTGTCAACTTTTGTTAAAATCACTAAACCATATGTCTAAAAAAGGAAATATATCGTATCAACTAGACCCGAAACATTAACAATGATATAATTCAGATACAGTACAAATGGACTGTATAACTTAGTAAAGTCCTGAAAGGAGATTCTATTATGTCTGCAAGCTATCGTCCCCATTATCACGTATCTGTCCCCTTTGGCTGGGCAAATGATCCCAACGGAACGATTTACTATAAAGGAAAAGCACACCTGTTTTATCAAAACTATCCTCACAAACCGGAGTGGGGCCCCATGCACTGGGGCCATGTGGTTACAGAAGATTTCATCCATTGGGAACAAAGGCCCACGGCGCTTTATCCTGACCAGGCTTATGAGCTGGTCTGCGGATGCTGTTCCGGCTCTGCCGTGGAAAAGGATGGCAAGCTTTATCTTATGTACACTGCGGCCCAGCCCATGATGCAGCGTCAGTGTATAGCCGTTTCCGAGGACGGAGATCACTTTCAGAAGGATCCGGGAAATCCCATACTGACTGCCGAGATGCTGTCCCCGGAGATCTACGAAGAAGATTTTCGTGACCCGCGGATATTTAAACGTGGGGATACCTACTACATGCTTACAGGCATCCGGTATCTGGAGGGAGGAATCCGCAAGGAACCGGCCCCACAGGACCAGCAGGAGACAACCAATCCCCGCCAGCCGGCTCCAGACCACAAAAAGGAGGGATGGGGCAATCTTTGTCTGCTGAAGAGCAGTGATCTGTATCATTGGACTTATATCGGCCACCTTCTCTATCCCCAGCCAGAACTTAATCCGGATTTCTACCGTCTGGAGGGAGTCTTCGAATGCCCGGACTACTTCGTAGTAGATTCCGGCGATGAAGTTCTGCTTTCCAGCCCGCAGAATCTGCCTCCTTCCGGCAACCTTTACCAGAACGTACACTCTGTACTATATATGACCGGCCATTTGGATTTCGATACAGGACATTTTACGGTCCAAAATGTGGGGGAAGTGGACAGCGGCTTTGATTTCTATGCCGCCCAGACCCTGCGTATGCCTGACGGTAGAGTAATTATGATAGCCTGGAAGGAGATGTGGGACAGGTCCTTCCCCTCCCGGGAGGAGGAATGGGCCGGAACCTACACATTACCCCGTGAACTGGCCGTGGAGGATGGAAAACTGATCCAGAAACCGGTACGGGAAATCATGGACTGCCGGCATAACCCGGTGGAGATTACTAAGGCTGAGGCAGAAGATAAGGAAATCAGTCTTCCCGGTATCGAAGGAAATGTAATTGAACTGAAATTTACCTTAAAACCTGGCAGTGCAAAGCGGGCAGGTGTGAAATTATTCTGCAATGAAGAGCATGAGACCCTCCTGTATTATGACCGGGAGGAAGGGCTGATCGTATTCGACAGGACCAATGCAGGCCTTCCCTTAACAGGCACTGAAGAAAACGTGAATCGACGTGTCTGTGAGATCGGCGCAAAGGAGAGTGTAGAGTTTGATCTCTTCCTGGATGTCAGCTCCCTGGAAGTCTTTCTGGAGGGAGGACGGTATACCATGACGGGAAATGTCTACCCGGATCCAACTACCGCAAAGGGAATCCGGTTCTTTGCTGAGGGAGGAAACGCCTCATTTGTCAATCTGGAGAAATATGACATCATCTAG
>JBGVCE010000260.1:0-6566 GCA_045226235.1 Anaerobutyricum sp. | reverse complement strand
ACGAATGCCAGGATGTCAGCGCTATTCAGTATGCCATCATTAATGCCCTGACAGGGGGCCAGGGACGGTCGATCTGCCGTGTCGGTGATATAAAACAGAGTATTTACGGTTTTCGAAGTGCTGCTCCCGATCTGATGGACAGGGATATCCAGGCTTTTTCCAAAGAGGAAGATGCCAGCCACCGGAAGATCTTCTTCCAGGAGAATTACCGGTCCTGTGCCCAGGTCATCGAATGCATCAATGAGGTGTTTGACCTGTCCATGGAGAAAAGTATTTCGGAGATCGATTATGCGCCGGAGGACCATCTGAAGGCAAATGTGGAGGGGGATTTCGGACCGGTAAAGACCATCCTCCTTGCCCGCGAGGCTGCCGAAGTCGATATGCTGGAAGCCCAGTGTCAGGCAGCCGGAAGGCAGATCGAGGACCTGGTGCTGAATGGGGGCAGGGAATACCGCGATATCGTGATCCTTCTGAGGAATACGAGCAGTGATGCCCCTGTCATGGTGGAACATTTCAGGAGGATGCATATCCCCGTCCTGTATGACGGAGGCCAGACCTTTTACGGACTGACGGAGATTTCTTCCTTCCTTTCCCTCCTTACCGTGATCGACAATGACCACACCGACGTGGAACTGATTGGTACCCTGCGAAATGTACCTTTTAATTTCTCCGATGAAGACCTTGCCAGGATCCGGGAAGCCCATACGGAACGATCCTGGTACTATGAAGCGTTCAATGCCTGTTGTGACAGGAATGAGACGGATCTTGACAGGCGATGCATCGCAGCCCGTGACCAGATCCGGCTCTGGAGACAACGTGCCCGTTCCATGAGCGTGTCTGAATTCATCTGGCAGCTCATGAGGGAAAGCGGGATCTATGCCGTGAGAGGCGCTTATCCCGACGGCAGACTCCGCCAGCTGAATCTGGACTCCCTCTACCAGAGGGCTGTTGACATGGAAAAAAGAGGTGTATTCCGGCTCTCGGACTTCCTTTGGGAAATAGGAAAATTGAAAGATGCAAAGCCTAAAGACAGCGGTGACACTCCCGCCACCATGGGGGAGGGGGACAACTTCGTCCGGCTTATGACCATGCACAAATCAAAGGGCCTGGAATTCCCTGTCGTGATTCTCATGAACCTGCAGAAAAATCTGAGACGGTCACCGGCCTCTTCCCAGAGTAAGATGAAGCTCTGTGTAGGAACGGACGGAGACACTAACCCACCTCTTGGTGTTTATGTCCCCGTTATCTCCAGACGCAGGCATATAAAGAGGGACACCTATGGACTGGATGCCTTCAAAGTGCGGAATATAAGGACAAGCATAGCTGAGGATACCAGGCTTTTATATGTGGCCATGACAAGGGCCATGGAAAAACTGATCCTGATCGGCCATTATAAAGAAAACGAAACAGCCCTATGGCAGGAAAAAACCAAGGTCTCACGCATATGGAAGACCCGGTCCATGCTGGATCTGATCATGCCGGCCGTTTTAAGCCATATGGACCTGCCTCCCGTCGGGGAAACAGCGTCAGGAGGCCAGTGGCAGCTTTCCGTGCAGGTTCCCGAAAGGATCATCTCAAGTGAATCCCTTATGACGGAATCCCAGCTGGATGCCAATGTTACCGCCATTCTCGCAAAAGAATCTGGCCTTCCTTCAGGGATGTGGCCGGGAGAGGAAGTTGACCCGTCGCCTCTGAAGACGAGTGTCACTTCCCTTCTCAGGATGGAAGAAAACATCCTTCCGGAAAAATACCAGCCTCACGAGGAAGAAGAGACCGTGGAAGTAAAGCGCAGACCGGAACTTCCCAGCTTCCTCCTCGGAGAGATCATGCCGAGGCCGGCTTTCATGGAAGAAGAAACATCTACTGCCGCCGACATCGGATCCCTGACACACCGCTTTTTACGACTCATTGACCTGACATCGTTCCGTGGAAAGGATCCGGGAGAATACACGGAGATCGTTGAAAAAGAACTTGAAAGAATGAGGGAACAGTCCATCCTTACAGAAGCAGAAGCAAAAGCCATCTATGCAAAGGGTGCTGCCTCTTTCCTTTCCAGTACTCTGGGACAGAGACTGATCACTGCCGGGGAAGTGCAGCGCGAGTGGCCTTTCACTATGCAGATACGCGAAGATTCCCCGACCATGGTGCAGGGAATCGTGGATGCCGCTTTCCTGGAGGATGGCAGGTGGATCCTGATCGATTACAAGACAGACAGGGACACGAGGAAAGAAATCTTCATACCCCGCCATGAAAAGCAGATGAACTGGTACCGGACGGCTGTAGAAAGGCTGACCCACAAACCCGTTCAGGAGATGTGGCTGTTTGCCCTCCGCGGCGGGAAAGCATACAGGGTTGAGCGGATTGAAGTATGAATTTATATGCAGGAGTAAATGCAAATGAAACAGGAAACAATAGACAGGATCCGGAAATTCACGGCTGACCGGGATTGGGAACAGTACCACACACCGGCAAATCTCGCCAAATCGATTTCTATAGAAGCAAATGAGCTTCTTGAATGCTTCCAGTGGAGCGATACAGTTTTTGATCTTGAGCATGTGAAGGAAGAGCTGGCGGATGTCATGGTTTACTGCAGGAATATGCTGGATTGCTTCGGTCTGGATGAAGATGAGATCATCCAGGCCAAAATGGCTAAGAATGAAGAAAAATATCCAGTGGAAAAGGCAAAGGGAAGCGCGCCGAAATACGATCAGCTGTAATTGATATTGGTTAAAGACAACAGGGTGTGATCTCAGTCAGGATCATCACCCTGTTGTCTGTTCATACCTTCTCTGCCACCAGATCGGTTATTGCTTTTATGCTGTTGATGACCTTCCCTGGCCGGATCCAGATGTCTATATCGTCTGCCTCCATCATAACCGGCATCCGCTCATAGATTTTCTTCAATTCAGGCGTGGCAGGTCTTGTCAGGATAGTGAATACGGGGTATTTAAATCCCATGTGTCCTTCTTCAATCCGGTAGAGCCCGGCAAACCAGGTGGCAGTTGCCCCACGGGGCTGGATGGCATATTGATCTTGAGGTTTGATCATGCCACCGGACTGGACCCGGCTCCATTCATAATAAAATGCCGCCGGAATGACACAACGCCGCCTTTCCCAGGATTCCCTGAAAGTGTCACTCTTCTTGCAGTTTTCAATCCGGGCGTTGATGATCGGCCGATCCAGGCCTTCCAAGGTAACGGCCGATATACTTTGTCACTGTTTTCGGATCACATTTGTTGGGTTTGGCATAGACATAGAAGCCATACTTGTGGTCCCTATAGCAGGAGGCTTTTACCTTTTTATAAGATGAGCCAAGCCAGCCTTCCATCTCATTCAGGAGAGCGGTACGGAAGGCGTTGCGGAGATAATTAAAGTTGAAGTGCCTGACAGTGCGCCAGTGACCGTCATCGCTGTAGCCGCCTTCGGAGATCAGACAATGAATATGTGGATTCCACTTGAGGTCACGACCAAAAGTATGGAGGACCATGATGTAACCGGGTGTATAGTTCTTTGATTTATTCATGTTGAAAAACATGCGGGAAAGAACGCTGGAGACTGCATGGAAGAGGCAGTTTAACAAAGAACGGTTTTTGAGAAAGAAAGGCCGGAGGTTTTCATCGATAGTGAAGACACAGTGCCTGTGGGTGACATTGACAAGCTTAAAGGACGTAGAGGTAGTGCGTTCCATGGAATACTTGTTACCGCAGGTGGGACAGAAACGGCTGTGGCATCGAAAAGGGACAAACTTAAGTTTTCCACATTTGGGACAGCCGTACATGGCACCACCGAAGGAAGCATCACCACAGTGGATCATCTTATCCACGTTTTCAATGACAGAATCACGTGGATGAAGGATATATAACATTTCTTCATAATGGTCGGTAAAGATCTTTTGCAGGATATTCATAAGACCATTATAAGAAGATTGAAGGAAAAATAAACCCCCACCCCTCAAGAATGAGGGGCAGGGGAGTTGATGTGTCGTAGACACTTTTTTTCTGGCTTTATTATTGTTTATATTAATGTAATTTCCAAATTTCTTCGTTATACTGACGAATTGTTCGGTCAGATGAGAAGAAACCAGCTTTTGCGATATTAACCAGCATTTTTTGAGCCCAAGCATTAAGGTCACAATAATCATCATAAGCCTTATTTCTTGTCTGGCGATAATCCTCAAAATCAGGGAAAGTCATAAACCAGTCTTTATGGATTAATTCACCATGAAGATGGCGCAGGAACCATTCATCGCCGACAGCGAGAACTTCCTTACTTACGATAAAATCAACAGCACGTTTGATTCGATCATTATTTTCATAATACCAGGATGCGTTGTAATCGCCACGGGCATAGCGAGAGATGACTTCATCGGAACTTTCTCCGAAAGAATAAATATTATCTTCGCCGACCAGATCGCAGATTTCTACATTTGCACCATCAATGGTTCCCAGAGTGATCGCACCATTTAACATGAATTTCATATTGCCAGTACCGGAAGCCTCCTTAGAGGCAAGGGATATCTGTTCTGAAATATTGCAGGCAGGGATCATTTTTTCTGCCAGGGTTACATTATAATTTTCCACCATAACAACATTAAGATATGGAGAAACATCAGGATCTGATGCAATTACTTTCTGCATACAAAGAATCAAATGAATGATATCTTTGGCAATCGTGTATGCTGGTGCTGCTTTTGCTCCAAAAAGTACCGTGATTGGTTTTGCAGGAAGTTTGCCCTCTTTGATTTCAAAATATTTATCAATAACGTAAAGGATATTCAACTGCTGGCGTTTATATTCGTGCAGTCGTTTTACCTGGATATCGAAGATGGAATCTGGATTGATTGTGATATTTTGTGTTTCTTTCAGATAATTGGCAAGTTGCTTTTTCTTTTCTGTTTTTATGGAAAGAAGTCTGGCAAGTACAGTAGGAGAATTTTTATATTCAAGGAGTTTTTCCAGTTCAGAGGCATCCTTTTTCCAACCATCGCCGATGAGTTCTGTAATAAGGGCAGATAATTCTGGATTACAGGACATGAGCCAACGGCGGAAGGTGATACCATTCGTTTTGTTGTTAAATTTCTCTGGATATAACTGATAGAAATTGTGTAACTCTGTTTCTTTCAATATTTTAGTATGGAGATAGGCTACACCGTTTACACTATATCCATAATGGATGTCCATATGAGCCATATGAATAAGGTTATCCTTGATGATATATGTGCTTTCATCGGTTACTTTTTGACGAATTCGGTTGTCTAATTCTCTGATGATTGGCATAAGCTGAGGAACTGCCTTCTCCAGGAAATGGATTGGCCATTTTTCCAAAGCTTCTGAAAGAATGGTATGATTGGTATATGCACACATTTTTGTAACGATGTCGATAGCTTCGGTCATAAGCATACCACGTTCTGCAAGCTGTCGGATTAATTCTGGAATAATCATGGAAGGGTGGGTATCATTGATCTGTACCCTTGCATAATCAGCAAGATCATGAAGGCTAGATCCTTTCTCAAGTGCTTCATCAATTATTAATCGTGCAGCATTGGAAACCATAAAATACTGTTGATATACACGAAGGAGACGACCTTTTTCATCCGAATCATCCGGGTAGAGGAAGAGGGTAAGATTTTTACGGATGTCTTCTTTGTTAAAGTCGATGGTTTCGCTGACAATGCTTTCATCGACGCTTTCTATATCAAATAAGTGTAATTTGGTCGTATGATTATCATACCCAATAACATCGATATCATAAAGACGAGATTGGACGGTGAAACCACCAAAAGAAACGGGATAAGTGATGTCTGTTTTGGTGAGCCAACTGTTTTCAGTAATCCATGGATTTGGTGTTTCTTTTTGGAGATTATTTTCAAAGACCTGTTTAAAAAGTCCAAAATGATAATTGAGACCAACACCATCACCATTCAGACCTAAGGTTGCAATGGAATCAAGAAAGCATGCAGCAAGGCGGCCAAGCCCTCCATTTCCTAAAGAAGGTTCCATCTCTAATTCTTCAATCTCTGCAAGGGAGCGGCCTTTCTCTTCCAGCAGTGTTTTTACCGTATCATAAAGACCAAGGTTGATCAGGTTGTTAGAAAGTAATTTACCAATCAGGAATTCTGCAGAAATATAATAAAGTTTTTTCTTACCTTCATTCTTCACTTTTGATGAAGATTTTTCTTTTATCATCTGAAGGAGGGCAAGATAAATCTCCTCATTGCTACTTTCATTAATAGACTTCATAAGTTTTTCTTCAATTACATTTTTCGTATTCATAATGAATCCTCCTGGTTAAGAAGTTAGATATTGTTTTAACGAGTCAATCCATTTATAATACGAAATTTGCTTTCCTTCTTGCTGTATACTATCTAAAAATTGTACAATACTATCTTTTTTTATAAAAAAGTAGAAAAAATGAGAGATATATGATATTATAGTATTATCTTGAAAAGGAAAAGGAGAAGAGGTATGCTGATTCCTGAATATGAGAATTACCAGGAGAGTAAAAAACATGGGAAGGATAGTTTTCCGTATGATACTTATTTGTGTACGATACCCAAAGATTTTCAC
>JBGVCE010000259.1:0-4706 GCA_045226235.1 Anaerobutyricum sp. | reverse complement strand
CTTAAGAGCTGCTTTGCAATGCAAAAGGAGGCACTCAACTCTGCACTTATATATGGAATACAGGAGTTTAAGAGAGTAGTGAATCTGTCATCAAGTTGCCTTGCGATGTTCATGCCTTTTAAGACTCAGGAGCTTAATGATGAGAACGGCGTATATTACGGCATCAACCAGCTTTCACAGAATGCAATCTTTGCTGATAAGAAGAAGCTGAAAAACCATAACGGCATGATTCTTGGACAGTCCGGCTCAGGTAAGAGCGTGTTTTCCAAGAGCGAGATGATATCGGTTTATCTTAACAATCCCACAGACCAGATCTTAATTGTAGATCCCCAGTCGGAATACGGACTTGTTGTTATGAGGATGCATGGTACAGTTATCTGCTTTGACTCAAAGAAGGAGTTTTACCTTAACCCGATGGATGTGGACTTTGACGGTGTGGATTATGCCGGTCTTCGGGAGATCATCTCGGAAAAGGCAGACTTTATTTTAACGCTGATATCCTCACTTCTTAAAAGAGATATGGAAGCAGAGGAGCAGGGTGTTGTTGATAGAGTCATTGATAAGGTGTACTCGGCAAATTATAGCATGAGAAAACGCCTTAACGGGGAGACAGAAAACGCATCCGAATATGAAGTGCCGGAGTTTATGAAGGAAGAGATCACAGAGGTAAGTCTTTCAGAGGATTTATCCAAGGAAGAGCAGGTAAGAGCCTATTCACCGACACTGCAGGATGTATATCAGGGGCTTTTGGATGAAGGAACAGACCTTGCAGACCATTTGGCGGCAGCAATGGAGATTTTTGTAAACGGGTCACTGAATCTGTTTAACCACAGGACAAATGTAGATCTTAGTAACAGGCTGATTGCATTTGATATAGCAGGGCTCAAGGACAATCTTCGTATCACCAGCATGCTCATCATGATGGAAACATTAAGGGGCAAGATCAAGGTAAATGCCAAGGTCGGCAGGTGGACACATCTTTATATTGATGAGTTTCATGAGCTTTTGGCAGTTGACCAGGTAGCAAACTTTATTTTGAAGCTCTGGAAAGAGATTCGAAAGATGAGCGGTATCTTAAATGGCATAACTCAGAACATGTCTGATCTTTTGAATGATGAGAATGCCGGAAAGCTTTCAGCGATTCTTTCAAATACGGAGTATTTTGCACTTTTATCACAGTCATCCGTGGATAAGAAAAAGCTTATGGAGTTCTTGCCGAGTATATCTCCTGCCATGTTCAACTTTGTTGACAATGCAGAGAGCGGAACAGGGCTTCTTAAGATGGGAAGCGTAACAGTTCCCTTTGATATGAGGATGAGCAAGGAATCAGAGATTTATGAAATCGTAAACACAGACGGAGGTGGCTATGGGGTTTAAAGAGGAAGGAGCACGGTTTACAAGTGATGTGAAATTCAAAGACTATGCCCTTAACTTTGCCGCAGGTGAAGCCTCCAGGTTTTCTAAAGGAGATGGGGAGGATGCATCTGCAAAAGTGGATCTTACACTAAGCGGAGTAGCCTCCCTTTCTGCAAATAAGCATAAAGCAAAAGCGAAGGAAATGAATAAGTTCCTTAAATTAAAGCAGAAGGAGGCTTTTATAGATGAGAAGAAAGCGAAAGGAACGGACAGCGAGAGGAAAGAAGCCAAAGTGGAGAGCTCGCCCCAAAAGACTACAGAGGCGTCAGCACAGACTCCTTCGAAGCCAGAGAAGGGCACAGAAAAATCAGATGCAGGAAAGTCTGTATCAAAAGATGTTTCAAAGAAGTCAGTATCCAAGGAGAAAAGAGCGGCAGCCAATAAAACAGCCGTAGCCAAGATGCTTAGGGCAAAAGGCATGATAGGAAATGACCTTGGCTCTGAAAAAGCAACAGGGGATGCACTTAAGGACGGAAATACCGGGGCAGTCAGAGTAGTGACAGAGATTCTTAACCCGGCTACGTACTTAAAGGGGCTTTTTGCCAAGATAGCAGCCCTTATTGCACCGCATGTAATGGTTGTTTTGATGTTTCTTATCGTATTTATGATCCTTGTATCTTTGGTGGTTGGCATGTTTACTTCCATAAACAGCGTAAGTACCACTGTTACAGGATTTGTATCAAGGTTTTCAGGGCGAGGAAGGATTCTTTCAGAAGAAAGCCTTACAGATGAGGAAATAGATGCGATTGTGGATGACTCAGGAGCTACAGGGAGACAAGAGGAAGTTATCAGGTTTGCTCTTTCAAGAGTTGGCTATCCATACTCTCAGGCAAACAGAGCAAGCGGCTATGCATATGACTGTTCATCACTTGCTTTCTATAGCTGGCAGGCAGGCGGCGTGGACATAAGTTATGGAGGCGGATATCCTCCGACTGCTGCGGCTGAGGCAAGTAAGCTCTACAGCAAAGGAGAGGTCGTAAATTCCACAAGGCTCGATGTAAGAGATATGGAGCCGGGAGATTTAATCTTTTACGGCGGACATGATAACGGAAGGTTTCTTGGCATATACCATGTGGCAGTTTATGTAGGAAACGGTGAAGTGGTGGAAGCCTTAAATGAAGACCACGGCGTTGTATATCAGACACTTAGAACAAAAAACGTGATTTTAGTATTAAGACCATAAGGAGGAATGTGAAATGGCAGATGAAATTGCTCAGGTTGTAGATCTTGAATATAAGGGGATTTATTACCTTTTGAAAGGAACAAAGGCGATGATTGCAGCTATGGTAAGCGGCGTTAAGTCCTTGCATGAGTGGAATCATCAGAAATGGCTTAATAAGCCCGGAAGCTGCTCCTGGCAGAAGATCCAGGAAGCAAGTGAAGGGATGGCTCCTATTTTGGAGTTTCCCAAGGAAATGTTTGAGCCAACAATAAATATCACAAATGATCCTGATGTAAAGGGAGAAGGCTTTATCAGCCCGTTTGAATATTATTGTCAGAAGAATAATCTCAGATACTGTATCATGCCGGATCTTAATCCAAATGATGATTACGTTCCTGTTGCCGTGCTTGCACAGGACTTTGGAATCCATGATGAACAGATCAAGTCCTACATGAGAAAGCGTGTTGCAAGTGAGGAAGCACAGGATAAGTCATATGATGAGAAAATCGCTGATGCGAAGGAAAGACTTGCAAATGCTGAGACCCAGGAAGAAAAGGACGAGATTCAGAAAGAGATTGAAGCACTTGAACAGGGTAAATCCCAGAACAGTGAGCTTTTGGCAGAGTCCAAGGAAAAGATGGATAGAAACAATGTCCTTGATTTTGCGGAATATCTTAAGCAGGCGGAAGGTACAGAGTTTTTGGATAATCCCGAACTTGCAATGTTGCAGGCTCAGACATGTGGAGTGGTAAGAGAGTTCATGCCCGAAGATTGCATGTATCCTATCCGTGATTCAGGGCTTGTTCCAGAGTCGAAAGAGCTCTATTACAGTCAAAAGACCGGAGATGACACCCTTATCACAGTAAAGAGAAGCTTTGAAGTGGATGATAAGGGCATGGTCTTTTCTGTCTATGAAGTCTCAGATCCTGTAACGGGAGCAAAGTTTGAGCCCGTATCAGACAGAGGCCTTACGATGGAGGCATGGAATGAAAAACTTCCTGAAATCCTTAAAAATGCAGGAATGATGAAAGATCAGCCTATGACGGTTATGAGAAGTGAAGAAAACCTTCATGACTATATTCTTGGGTTTGATACAAATTTTACCAGTGCCCAGGAAGGTGGGCATGAAATTTCAGGCGAAGCACAGATTATGATCGACCAGGCAAGAAATGATGCGGCGCAGCGAGAAGCATATGCAAGAAGCTTTTATTCTACTGTCACGGTTCCATCGGAATCTATCATGCCAAGTGAAAACAGGATTTTGTCTTTAGAGCTGGATGATGGTCTTGTGGAAGGAGTGTCTCTTGTAGGCATTGATTCTGATAGTGCAAAGATTTCAATCCGCTCTGACGAGAAGTATTCCTTTATTGGCTCTGATGGAAAGGAAAAGACTCTCACGGGAGATGAAATCCTTAAGGCACTTGAAGGAAAAGCAAAGTCAGAAAGTGCCACAAAGTCTATTACAAAGGCTACGGCAAGATAAGGAGGGGGCTATGATCACACTAAGTATCTTAGGATTTTTTCTTATAGCAAGTGCCATGAATCAGGCTTACGAATAGGAGGCAGGTCTATGAGCGATTTGTTTGTAAGAGAAAGACCGGTAAAAAAGCATACAAGGAGCGTTAAAGAGACGCTTATCATATATGCGATTGGTGTATTTGTCTGTGTATATCTTGGCTTTCTTTTGGGAGCTGTGTGGATGGACGGGAATAATCTGAATGAGTTCATGAACAACTTCCAGTCCTTTATCATAGAGCAGCATCATTTTATAGTAGGAGTTACACCGGCGACACCGAAGTTTGTATTAACCTTTGTGATCGGATGGTCTATGGCATTTATCATAATCTTTACAAAGATAGAGCATCCTTTCGCCGGAGAAGAATTTGGTAAAGCCAAATGGGGAGATGCCAAGGAATTTACAAAGCTCTTTGCAAACCATGATGAGAAAAATGTTGTTGATGTTGTTACGGGGGATGTTCATCTTGATCATCCCCTTCGTGTAAACACGGCAAATTACTGGATTGCAGAGGGGGTATATCTTTCGATTCATAATGAGAGGACTTCAAACTTAAATATGCTAGTTGTAGGACCGCCAGGCTCCGGTAAATCATTCAGGCTTGCCCGTCCG
>JBGVCE010000258.1:0-2953 GCA_045226235.1 Anaerobutyricum sp. | reverse complement strand
AAGGATCTCTCCCATACGAAGCGAGCATGCAAAAGCCAGATTCATAGCGATCTTTAGTATATCATCCTCACACAGGTCCATGGCTTTCATCAGGATCTCCGGGGTCCAGATATCCCTTTCTTTTGCTTCATATTTCGGTACAGTAGCATGGTCCGCAGGGTTCTTTGCGATCATCTCCCATTTGACCGCCTGACGGAAACAGCTCTTCAACAGTTTATGGATATCCCGGATCGTGCTGCTAGTAACGAATTTCTTCTCGGCAGTCTTTTTGTGGTATGGGTTCGGCACTGCGGGGGTATACAATAGTCCGTGATAATATCTCTCCAGAAGTCGTGCATTTATTTCATTGAGTTTCTTCTTTCCGAGGGTTGGCTCAATGTATTTCCGGATCAGGCTGACGTTTAATTCGTAAGTTGAAAGGGCCCATTTACTCCGCCCATAAATCTCAACATATTCTTTCAGGAGCTCATTGAGTGTCGTACACGTGGGAACGATCAACGTTCCGAGTTCTTTGCCATACTCGACTTCATTCTGACGCTTTTTGGCTTCCGGTAAGGATTTATAGGATTCCCACTTCTGCTTTTTCTTCCCGTCATGTGTCATGTAGTAATAGACGACACAAAAACTTTTTCCTCTTTTAACGATCGATGCCATTGCCTGACTCCTTTCTCTTCTCCAGCCATTTCTCTAATTCCATTAGAGAGATCCTTACAATACTGCCTGCTTTTCTGACCGGTATTCTTCCCTCTGAGTACCAGTTCTTTATCAGTTGTTTTGATGTCCCTGCAACCCAGGAGGCCTGTTGGATGGTAAGAAGTCTGTCCTCATCAAACCTCTCCGTACTTTGATCGAGCCAGGGATGATACTGGTAATCATCCTGTTTTCTTAAGAATATCTCAAAATCTCTTTTTAATACGCATTCTTCCATTCCGATTTTTACAGTCGGAAGAAGTTCTTTATACTGGCTTTCTCTGAGCAGATAAAATACTTTCTGTTGACTGATGTTCAAAACCTGTGCCAATTCAGGGATACTGAGGGCTGTCTTCCTTGTCCTTTTACTGTACTCTTTCTTTGGAAGGATCCTATAACGGGTCTGTCCTTCATACCACCTCCAGAAGGCTTCTTTCGGGATCCTCTTCCACCCGTCTACCATGATCGTCTCAATCTTTTCTCTTTTTAATATCTCGTACACGGTGGAATTCGGTATTCCCAGGATTTCTCCAATCTCCTTTGGGGACAGGGATTCTTTTTTAATCTCCTGGCCAGGTTCCTCTCCGGACACCTTATGGTATTTCACCTGATTGGCATACCAGGTCTCAAAAGATTCTCTTTCCACCCACATCTTTCCTGCTGCGGTGATCACATTGAAATATCCCTTTTTGACCAGCCAGTAACGCTCCGTTTTCTTTATTCCGAGCATATCCCCCATCTCTTTTACAGACATATATTTTTTCATTTTAATCCCTCCCTGCTATTAGCATACAATATATTAGAAAAAGATTTTAGCCTCTCGACCGGTGCCAGACAGTAGCACTTGGCAAAAATGAATACCTTCCTCAAAGAGACGGTCCTTTATCCAGCCAGTCATCAAAACTTTTCTTGGAAATGCGGTATCTGCCGCCATCTAAGCGGATCCAGCGGAACTCCTTTTTCTGCATTAACTTTATTACGGTGGGACGGCATATCCCCAAAATCTCCTTTACTTCATCCACAGTGTAAGTCCTCTTTTCTCTATTTTCGTCCACTTTTGCTCCTTTCTGGCCAAAATGACCACCATTTATCTGCTCCTGTTAGCACTTAGAAAGATCTTCCGATAGTTTTCCATGGCACAGGCATCCGGTAGGATAAGGATCTTCTTCATCTGCCGGTCAGACAGACCATCCTTCAGGCATTGGGAAAGGATTTCCATTTCCTCTGGCGTCAGTTGTTCTCCATATCTTAGGATGCAGTCTGAGAAGGATCCTTTGAGATTCCATTTCATACGCGGAGTGATTCCATCATAGTTTTTCGTCCCCTGAATAGCTTCTTCGGTATTCTTATCCTTTTTTACATCATCCGGTTCTTTCATCATGGATACATCCTTTTTCTTAGCAGTTTTTGCGATTGCCTGTATTTCTTCCATGGTTAGCGGTTTGTCTTCATCCCAGTTCAGATACAGGAAAGCTTCTTTATCTATGTCAAAGAAACGGATCGTTTTATCTGTTGCTGCGGCATTGCGGTAAAATTGCTCTTCTGCTTTATCTACCATGATGATCTTCTCTTCACAATCCACCGTTTTATAGATATCCTTCTCTTTATCATGCAGGATACGGATGGGATTTGTATAGCCATCTGGTCCTGCCGCGATCTCTGCCTCTTTCCATTGCTTTGTGGCAAACGGACGGTTCTTCCGGTCATAGACAGGTTTCATCCCCTCGATCAGCAGGATACAGTCCCGGTTTGGCATCTCCCTGACCTGCTCCGGTGTCATCAGTTTCATGCCTGCTTTTGAATTCTGCAGGCTCCCTCCACCCCCTCTTCCCTGGGAGATCGTATCAGACCGGGTATCGATGGTCATTTCTCCAAGCATGTCGGATATCCACTTATGGGTCGTATAGGCAGTAGGCCCTGATCCAAGATAGACCACTGCAGAGCAGTTGGAGGAGAATATCTCCCATTTATCCTGGGGGAATAAAGTCTTAAGCTGAGATACATCCTGGAGGATCGGCACCATGGAGATATTTCTGGATCGGATCTCGCCAAGGAGCATTTCAGAATCTGCAGGCTTCGGGCCGGCATAATATTCATCTGCCCACAGCCGTACATGGATGGGAAGCTTTCCTCTGGGGCATTCATTGTCCGCAAGGTCACGAAGGATCCGGAACATCTGGGTGAGGTAGGCTCGGTGCGCCTTTCCGAATTGCTTCGGCAGGTTTCACCTCGCCCCCTCCCGAACCGTACTTACGCCTCTCAG
>JBGVCE010000257.1:0-3390 GCA_045226235.1 Anaerobutyricum sp. | reverse complement strand
CCCGAAAAATCAATAGGAATGTTGATTTTCCGGGCTTTTTCGAGTTTTCTATTCGTTTGAGTGTTAACCCTCACTGGAAGTTAAGATTATATCCTAATGGAAGCACTTGTCGCAAGTCTCCAGGAGATACTGAAGCTGACTGATAATCAGATTTCTGCATTTGTTACTGATTTTGAATCCAGACTGCCGGAATATCTTCAGGAAGCACTGCATCCTACGGTATCAGTGGCATAAATCGCTATTTTGTTAGCTGAAATATAGAGTTTTCAAGGTACAAATCCCATTTTGGGTATGGGAAGTTTTAGTAACTAACTCATACTTCCCACACCAAAAAGTGGGATAAACACCGTAAAATCAATGCTTTAGCAGCATAAAATAAAAGACAATGCACATGAGCTGATGTATAATAAAGGTACCCAATCCATTTATCACATCAGAAAGGCATCATTCATATTATTGATCATTTGCTGGATATCTTTTGATGTGATATCCTGTACCTTCTTTTTTCCTATCGGAGTATCCAGTATGTTATTTCTGACGGTGGATTCAAGTCTTTCCCAAGACTGTTTTTTTAAAGTATTCTTCTTGACATTATCGAGCCAGTAATATATCTCTTCCTTAAAAGCTTGAATCTCTGGGTTGATAAGACAGCCAGTGAGAAAAAGATCAACCTAGATCTACTCAAAGAGGAGAAAAAGAAACTGAAGATCTAAAACAATCTATTGGCAAGCAACTATTGAGATTCTTATAGCTCATATTCATGATATATAATTGATCCCAGAAACTCGTCTAATCGAGTCTCTGGGATCCTGATATCTCGCCCTATCTTCAGCTTTGGGAAATCCGGCTGATTCACCAGCTGATACGCTTTAGTGCGGCTTATATTCAGTTTTTTCTGAAGGTCTTTTACCGTTAAATATCTTTCTCCCAATACTATCTCCTTCCCGGATTTGAATCATTTTCATTCAATATCTTCAATGGCTTCCATGGCAGATATCAGATTATCCTCTTCAAAATGCACATATGTTTTCCGCAGGACTTCTTCACTGTTTCCCAGTATCTTGGCGATGGTATGTAATTCGATACCATTGTTATATAAAAGGCTGGCGCAGGTGTGGCGCATAATATGGGTATTAGATGACTGTACTGAAACATCGGCTTTATTTATTATCGCTTTCAGTTCGTACTGTATATTTTTGGGAGATGTACTTTTCCTATTCCTTGTCGTAATCACAAAGTCATCCGGCTCTGTATATTCGCTCTGCTCATAATATGCGGTCAGATGTTTCATGGCCGTTTTGTTAATGGGAACCTTCCGGTTCTTTCCTGTTTTCGTTGATTCCTGAACGACGTATCTCACTTTTTTGATATTCTTTTTCTTCATTTTCTCAGGATTCTGATCATCATAATCAGGATTGTATTCCTGGACCAGAGTTTTATTAACAACAAGTACATTGTCTGAGAAACTTACATCTTTCCATTTCAAAGCTAATAGTTCTCCGATCCGGAGCCCCATATAGAGATTTGCCACAAGCACCTGACCATACCGATATCGCGGCCGTCCTGATGATTTCCACTTCTTTATGGCTTCATCCTTGAACTTCTGTATATCCTCATTGTTGAGAAACTCAGGCTTCTTCTGTTCCTTTATAACATTTTTTCTGTCTACACATGCTACTGCTATCATAGGATTATATATCTGATCACGTATCGATATATATCGATAAAACTCGTTAAGGCAATCATAGATTTTCTTAATGGTAGAATAGGTGTATTTACCATTATTGAAACTATTAAGCATTGTCTGTATATCTGAAGATGTGATCATTGATATTCGTCTGTGCCCGATGGGTGAGTTAATGACATGATTACGGATAATGCTCTCCAGTCTCTGGTAGGATTGCCGTTTTAAAGTATTCTTTTTGACTTCAGTCAGCCAATACAGCATCTCCTCATTCAAGGTCTGCCTGGCCTTACGGTACTTACACTGTTTAACCAGCTTATTCTCTTCTCTCTCCATCCTTTTGATGCATTCCATTACCGTGGCCCCATGAATTGTCTTTCTAAATGTATCTCCATCGGGGAGTTGGATTATCTTCTTATATATAATTTTCCCGGTCTTGCTATAGAACATGGTACCTTCTCCATATTCCAGTTTGGGCAGTTTTTTCTGAGCTTTTCTTGCCAATGATCTCACCTTCTTTATCGAAATAAATGTAATGTCACAATCATTTATCATCGTTGTATTTGCAAAAGATACAGCTTTTTGTATGTTTCCATTTCTGTTACATTACGCAGTGTAAACAGTTTTTTTACCAGCCTGTCATCAATACTGTTCTGCATGCACTCAAGAATAATCTCTATTTCCTTATCGGATAACCTATCCGCATGTCGTTTTATGCAGTCTAAAACAGACCCTGAAAGATCTAGATTGTCCTTGATTTCATTTTTTTCTCCGTCCCTGGCTGAGTTGTCTTCCCGGGAGACATCCTCCGGCTCTTCCATGGCTGAGACATCCCTCTTCTTAGAAGTCCTGACGATCTCTTTCAGCTCTTCCGGTGTAATCGGCTTTTCCTCATCCCAGTTCAGATACAGGAATTCCTCATTATCCAGGTCAAAGAAATGTATACTCTTGTCGGTCTTGGCAGCATCCCGGTAAAAGGCTTCTCCCTCCTTATCGACCAGAACGATCTTCTTCTCACAATCCACCGTTTTATACATATCTTGTTCTTTATTGTGGATAACCCGGACGGGATGTGTATATCCATTGGCTCCTGCCGCGGCTTCCGCATCTTTCCATACCTTTGTGGCGAAGGGCCGGTTCTTCCGATCATAAATCGGTTTCATCCCCTCAATCAGAAGGATACAATCCCGGTTAGGCATCTCCCGGACCTGCTCCGGCGTCATCAGCTTCATCCCGGCTTTCGAATTCTGCAAACTGGAAGTACCGCTTTTCCCCTGGGAAATGCTTTCCGATCTGGTATCGATAGTCATCTCTCCCAGCATATCCGACATCCATTTGTGGGTTGTGTAGGCAGTGGGCCCGGAACCAAGATAAATGACTGCTGAGCAGTTGGAGGAAAAGATCTCCCATTTATCCTGGGGGAACAATGTCTTTAACTGGGAGACATCCTGTAGGATCGGTACCATGGAAATATTCCTGGACCGGATCTCACCCAGGAGCATCTCTGCATCCGCCGGCTTTGGACCCGCATAAAATTCGTCCATAAACAATCTGACATGTATAGGCAGTTTTCCACCCGGGCACTCGTTGTCGGCGAGATCTCGAAGTATTCTGAATGCCTGGGTGAGGTAGGCTCGGTGCGCCTTTCCGAATTGCTTCGGCAGGTTTCACCTCGCCCCCTCCCGAACCGTACTTACGCCTCTCAG
>JBGVCE010000256.1:0-4044 GCA_045226235.1 Anaerobutyricum sp. | reverse complement strand
ATCCTGGCTTTTGAATAATTCTTCCGTGAGGTTGAGACAAAGAAGAATATGACGGTAATCCGGAGAAAGCTTCTGGTAATTAGGGATCGTTTTCAATTCGCGGATCTTATTATCAACATAGGATGCGATCTTTTGCATATATGCCTCGCTGGATCCGCCGGATAACATATATACTTTACCGTCAATGACCACCGATAATTTTGGGTTACTCTCTGGTTTCTTATCCATAATGTTTCCTCCTGTGTGGTATTAATACAACTCATCCGGCACGGCAAGGCCCAGATGTTCATAGGCATTTTTCGTTAAAGCTCTCCCTCTGGGAGTACGCTTAATCAGTCCTCTTTGGATCAGATAAGGTTCATAGACATCCTCGATGGTTCCGGCATCCTCCCCGATGGAGGCAGCCAGGGTATCCAGGCCTACCGGACGTCCGGAAAACTTGTAAACCATTGCTTCCAGCATAACACGGTCCGTGGTATCAAGGCCCAGGCTGTCAATGTCCAGCATATCCAGGGCCTCACGGGCCACATCCCGGGTGATACAGCCATCATACCTTACCTGTGCGTAATCCCTTACCCGGCGAAGCAGGCGATTGGCAAGACGGGGCGTCCCCCGGCTTCTGCAGCCGATCTCATGAGCACCTTCCGGGTCCACCTCTACTTCCAGCAACTGGGCAGACCTCTTCACGATGGTTTCCAATTCCTTCTCAGTATAAAACTCCAGGCGGTTAACCACGCCGAAACGGTCCCTTAACGGGGCAGTCAGCATACCGGCTCTGGTGGTGGCTCCTACCAGGGTAAACCTGGGCAGGTCAAGCCGTATAGACCTGGCGGATGGTCCTTTCCCAATCATGACATCGATCACATAATCTTCCATGGCAGGGTATAGAACTTCCTCTACCTGGCGGTTCAGCCGGTGTATCTCATCGATAAACAGGATATCCCCATCCCCTAAGGAATTCAGAATCGCTGCGATATCCCCAGGCTTCTCAATAGCCGGCCCGGAGGTAATCTTCAGGTGAGAATCCATCTCATTTGCAATGATTCCCGCCAGGGTTGTCTTACCCAGACCGGGAGGTCCGTATAAGAGGACATGGTCCAGGGATTCTCCCCTCATTCTGGCGGCCTCGATGAAGATATTCAGATTTCTCTTCACCTGTTCCTGGCCAATATATTCATTTAATCGTTTTGGACGAAGACTACCCTCTATGGAGATATCTTCTTCCGTAAAATCTGTTGTTATGATACGATCCATGTATTACCTCAATGTGAGAACGATCTTCAGTGCTTCCTTCAGCAGATGATCCGCATCCAGATCTGCTGCCCCTTTTACGCCATGAACCGCACGGTAGGCTTCCCCGTTACTGTAACCCAGGGCAACCATGGCCTCCATGGCATCAGAGATACTGTCACTGTTTCCCGGAGAAGGTTCGGAAGGATAATCCTCCTGATCATCCCCTGTGATCTCCTCCATGCTTAGTTTATCCTTTAATTCCATAATCATCCTTTTTGCACCCTTGGGCCCTATGCCCGGGGTCTTGGAGATACTTTTGGAATCCTCACTGAACACGGCGTAATACAGCTGGGAAACCGTCATGGTCGAAAGCACGGACAGGGCGGCCTTAGGCCCGATTCCATTGACACCCAGCAAAACCTGGAAAGTATGGAGTTCTTCTTTCGAGAGGAAGCCGTACAGAGCCAGCATATCTTCTCTCACATAGAGATGAGTATAGAGCATCACCTGATCTCCGACGCTCACTTTTTCCACAATAGAGGAAGGCGTCTTCACTTGATAACCGATTCCCTGATTATCAATAATGACCCCTTCTGTATCAACATATGCTGCGGTTCCTTTTATAAATGCTATCAATGGACCTACACCCTTATCATTTTCTTATGAAATGCTCAATTTACTCTTCTTAAATAGTTACATTTACTCTACCATATCTACCAGAAAAAAACAACTGTTCGATAAAAATTCGGCCACATTGACTTTCCTGTGAATATTTGCTAAATTTGAAGGGATAATTCAAAGATAGTTCTGGAGGATGTTCTTTTGAAAAGATACGATTATACATATCCGGCTGATCCGAAGGCGGTGCGATATCTCCCTTCGGATGCCCTTTTTCTGGATATAGAAACCACCGGGTTAAAAAAAGAAAGCGCCATCATCACTCTGATTGGATGTGCTTATATTGAAGGAGAAAGCCTATATCTGATCCAATGGTTTAACGATGACGCGGTCAGTGAGGAGGCCATGCTTAAAGAGATGGAGTTCCTTCTTCTCTCGCGGCCCTTCACCCTGGTAACCTTCAATGGAGAAAACTTCGATCTGCCCTTCCTGAGAGCTCATTTTTACTATAATGAGATGTCGGCCGAGAAAAAGTATTGTCCCGTCATCGACCGTGGTCCTTCCCTGGATCTCTATCAGTTACTCCGGGGGTTTGCCCCCTTATTTCCCGGAGGGAAGGCCACACAGAAATCACTGGAGAAATACATGGGTATCCATCGGGAAGATAGCTATAGCGGAGGAGAACTGATCTCAGTTTACCGGGATTACCTGAAATCAAAGAAAGAAGAATTACTCCAACTTATCTTATTGCATAACAGGGAGGATGTCCGCTATCTTGCTTCTCTTCCGGTTCTTTTAGCACTGTACCGTCTGAAGGAGGGAGATTTCACCATAGAGTCCCTGGAGGAAACCTCCTATCATGGCCGTACAGCTTTGCGCTTTCTGTGCCGGACGGAACACACTGTCCCGGGGTCATTTTTTCTGGAGACAGATTTGGCAAAAGCAGAGATGGCAGACCAATGGCTATTCGTAACTATTTTTGTTCACGAAGGGAAAATGTATCATTTCTACAAGGATTATAAAAACTATTATTACCTGCCTTCGGAAGACCGGGCGGTTCATAAAAGTGTGGGGACTTACGTGGAGAAAGACCACCGATGCAAAGCAAGTCCCGAAAACTGTTACTATCCTATGTACAGTGTATTCCTTCCCTTACCCCGGCCAGGAAAAGGGTATGGCTTTACCGTGGAGATGCCGGATGAATCCGCCCTTCCCTTCTATCGCAGAAGTTATGAGGACAAAGAATTTTTCCTGAATTTTGATGATTTGTTTCCAGAGACTGATTCCATGGATCGTGCCCGCCCCTATGTTATCTCTCTGCTCCATGCGATACTGTTAAAGAAAAACAAAGAGAAAAAGAAAAGTAAAAATAAAACAAAAGAAGCAGAGTAAGGAAGCAATCCCTACTCTGCTTTTTTCACTCATTTCATCGCATATAGAGTTTTATTTCATTTCTTTTGCCAATGCAGCAATCTGTTCTTTGTTCTCCTCTGTCATGGCAGATTTGATGGTAACAGTAGTCTCTGCGTATTCGATATTCTTGCTCTTCTCAAAACGGGCTTTCATGATTCTTGCAGCGGTAGGTGCCCAGGTACCATTCTCAATAAAGGCAACCTTACGGTTCTGGAAATCTCTCTCTGTCAGATGATCAAGGAACTGCTTCATGAATGGGAAGATGTCACCATTATAGGTCGTGGTGGCAAAAATCACCTTGCCGTAGCGGAAAGCATCTTCCACACACTCTGCCATATCTTCTCTGGCCAGATCATTTACTACCACCTTCGGGCATCCCTCTTCTTCCAGCTTGGCTGCCAGGAGTTCCACTGCCTTCTTGGTATTGCCATAGACAGAAGTATAGGCAATCAAGGTACCCTCTGTCTCTGTACCGTAGGAGGACCAGGTATTATAAAGGTCAAGATAGTAACCCAGATTCTCTTTCAGAATCGGACCATGCAATGGGCAGATGATGGCGATATCTAAGCCAGCTGCTTTCTTTAAAACAGCCTGAACCTGTCTTCCGTATTTTCCTACGATACCTATATAGTATCTGCGTGCCTCACAGGCCCAGTCTTCTTCCACATCGAGAGCTCCGAATTTGCCAAAAGCGTCTGCGGAGAATAATACCTTATCCGTGGAATCATAGGTAAGCATAACTTCCGGCCAGTGAACCATAGGAGCAAACACAAAAGTAAA
>JBGVCE010000255.1:0-2162 GCA_045226235.1 Anaerobutyricum sp. | reverse complement strand
CACATGCACTCAAGAAAACCATGACCGTCACCAGAAGCAGACTAAGCAGCACTCTCTTTCCCATTATTTTGCGCATCAAATCCCTCCCCGTTCTCAATGAAAAAATACTATTGTAATCCTATATATTTATTAACTATATTCTCTAATAAAAGGAATAATAATGCAAGGTAAAAAGAGCGGGTTTTTCATAAGATTTTGAGTTTATCTTATTCTTCCAGAGGCAGGTAAAAATATAATCTGCCATCCTTGTAGCGCACCAGCTTCTCTTTTGTGGTACTTAGGATCAGTTCGTTGTCGTAGTACCATTTGAGGAAGATGCTGGACTCCATCTGCTGGTAGATCTCCATCAGATCTCTGATCTCATAATCATCCTCCATCTCAAACTGTACATAGCGCCCGCCTTCCAGGAACTTCTCCCGACATCCCTGGGGCAGTCCCTCCTCCAGGACCATTCCCATGGAGTATTCCAACTCAGCTTTTTTCCTCTTTTTCTTGCCTTCCTTATTCTGGAAGAGATGGATATCATAGAGGAATATCTTATCCACATCCCCTGTATTCCTGGGGTTATATCCTGTTTCATTTTCCTTCCATTCATGGGTAAACCAATAGGTGACCAGGCCGGGATAATCCCCCACTTCCATGTATTCCGGACTCTTGGTCAGAGGGTGCAGAGCTGCCCGGATCCGGGGCAGGATGGCGGTGGAGACTTTAATCTTTCTGGGGATTCCATAGCTTACCGGAATCGATTCCGGCAGCAGAACTTCTGGATCCCGGTAATCCCGGTAAGGTACCCCATAGCAATTGATAAAGCGATTGGCGAAGACAGTCATGGAGGAAAAATGATACTTGTTCAGGATCTCCTCCTTGCTGCTTTCCATCCGGAGTAATTCCCGGGCTGCCAGCTTCAGCTTTCTGGCATCCACGTATTTCTGCGGAGCCATGCCGTAAAGCTGGCGGAAAGAATCTCTCAGCCACCTTTCTGTATAGTAGACGCTTTTGGCGTACTCCTCTGCCTTAATCTCTTCGGTCAGATGGGCATCGAGATACTCACGGTAAAGGGATGCATGCATGCTGGCCCGCCAGTGTTCATTGTTGCCGAAATCTCCCAGCAAGGGGAGGTAAAGATATAGCCTGTCTTGATCGAACACTTCAAAGGTATACCCCAGCCGGTCTGCCTCTCTGAAATTTACCCTTCGCCATTCCATCATGGCATATCTGGCCAGCATCCTGGAAATCATGACATTTTTCTCTTCGTCCTCTGTCCTCTCAGCTGAAAAAATCGCATATTGACCGGCCCCTATGGTCTGATGAATCCTTTCCGTAGTCTCTTCCTCGCCTTCTTTTTTTATGGATCCAATGAGATAGAAGAGTTTTCCTTTCTGGTCATAGGACCATATACCCACATAGGGATGACCTTCCAGTCTGGATTCCCAGTCGGAGATACAGGTCAGAGCGTAGGCAGCATCCCCTAATATATCGAAATCCTTCGATTTTTTTGCAGGATAGAGAGGAACCCCTCTGATATGGAACTCCGGAATCTTCTTAAATTCCAGTCGGATGGGAATCCCGCAGAGCTGCTTCCGGTCAGGCATATCCGGGACCAGAGCATTTCTCTCCAGAAACTGGGCCGGAGTCATGCCAATCTCCTTTAAAAAGGCTTTGTTAAACACTCTCCCGTCACTGTAACCGTACCTTTTTGCGATGTTTGATGAGATTCTCTCATACTGTATGAATCTTGCCGCATCCCGCATCTTCAGCTTGATATAATACTGTTTCCAGGGCATATCAAAATACTCCTGAAATATTTCGGCAAAATAGATGGGGTGATATTCCACTCCCTCAGCCGCAGCTACCTCTTCAATCTTAAGCTTGGCCCTTATATTTTCCAGCATGAAAGTAAGGGCTTTTTCCATCCTTATCATGTGTTTTATATTATCCCGTTGATTCATAATCTATACTCCTTCACAAGCTTTCATGGGGTTAATATAGCATAGTTTGTAGAAAATTGTTCTTCTTTCCGGTTTGATTTTCTGATTGGCTGAAAATCACGTCATTTTTTGGGTTTTTACGATAATTATTTGGGAGGTTTGCTTTTTGTTCTATTCATTTTCCGGAAAGTGTGCTATCATAAATCATAATTATGGAATAGTATGGATTACTAT
>JBGVCE010000254.1:0-5261 GCA_045226235.1 Anaerobutyricum sp. | reverse complement strand
CTATCCGCAAGTATAACAAGAAATACTTTAGTTACAAGATCAAAAAGGTGACAGTGTCCGCTGACCAGACCAGGGCTTCCGTCAAGGTCTCGGTAAAGTACAAATCCCTCTACAAGGCCTTCTATCACTCCTGCCTGCAGGCCATGAATAAAACTTACAAGCTTGCCCTGCAAGGAAAGGATATCAGCGAGAAACAGCTCCTTAAGTTTATTGAGAAAAATACCAAGAAGAATATCAGGAAATATCCTCCGAAGACCAAAAAAGTCAACATGACGATCAAGCTGGTGAAGACAGAGGGAGAGTGGAAAATTGACGCAGATTCCCTGAAATCTCTGGATCCCTTTGTCTGTGACATGTTAAAAGGTCTCCTGAAAGCACAGAAGGATTTTAAAAAATGAAATGGAAGATAACAACGCTAATAGAAAACCACGGGGATCAGGAGGAAAAGCTGGCTTGTGAACATGGACTCTCTGTTCTCATCGAAGGGGAGGGTATCCGCCTGCTCATGGATACCGGACAGAGCGGCGCCTTCTACGAAAATGCCGGCAGGATGGGGATCTCCCTGTCCGGGCTGGATGGGGTAATGCTAAGCCACGCCCACTATGATCATACAGGGGGGCTTCTAAGACTTATCAAAGAGGAAGGAGTTCCCAGAAAACTCTATGTAGGAAAGCATTTCTTCCGGAAATGTTATGATAGAAAGCTAGACGGCCGGATGAAATATATTGGAACTAGGTTTGACTCACAGATGATTAAGGATCTGGGTGTTCCTGTGGAAGAAATCAGCCAGGACCGCTTTGAGATCGGGCCCGGTCTGACCATATACACTAATTTTGCCAGGACGACCCCCTATGAGTTACTCAACCCCTGCTTTTTCTATCAGGAGGAAGAAAATGCATGTGGTCCTTACGGAAGATGTATGGACAGCATGAATTATCATGAGGATACCTTCGAGGATGAGATCGCGCTGGCCCTGGATGTGGCTGAGGGGCTCTTTGTGATCGTTGGCTGTTCCCATCCCGGGATCGTAAACATCCTGACAACCATATCTCAGAGAAGCGGAAAGGAAATCTATGGTGTCATCGGAGGAACCCATCTGATGGATGCAGACCGGGAGAGGGTCCTGCGTACCGTGGATGATTTTAAAAGGCTGGGGGTAAAAACCCTGGGAGTATCCCACTGTACCGGGGACGAATATGCGACAATCCTCAGGGGAAGTTTCGGGGATGCATTTTTCCGGAACCATACCGGAACGGTGCTGGAGTTGGAATAAATAGAACAAATGAATAAGGTGGGGGGCGGAAGCCCCTGATCGAGTTAAGGCAAGCCTGGAATCGGAAGGGCTTGCCTTTTTCCTTTTTCACAGGATATTCACAGAATTTTCGTCAAATCTCCATATCTCATCAATATATTTAGCCATAAAAAATCAATTTATTTAACGCCTGGTCTTCGTGGCAGGCTGCCAGACACGTAAGGAGATGAGAAGAACCATGATGAAGAAAGAGATATTTACGAAAAAGGATAAGACGAACAGAAATATAATGAATAAGAGCAGAGGAAAAAAGAAAAAAATCGTAGCGGCGACCTGCGCCATGCTCCTTCTAGCCGGTGGAATCTGTGGTGCCATCTATAAATCACAGTCAGGTGGGGAAAAGGTGAAGGCAGCCACCCAGATGACTGCCCAGGCTCAGATAGGAGATGTCAGCACCACCATAAGCAGCTCAGGAACCTTGGAAGGAAAAGAATCGTCGGTAATTCAGATTCCGGCCGGAATTAAGATCAAAGAAGTATTGGTCTCCGAGGGCGATGAAGTCAAGAAGGGGACAAAACTTGCAAGCATATATCCTGCTTCAGTGGCGGAGGTATTACTGGAGGTGAAGGAATCCATCGATACGGTGGAAAGCAGCCTGGAGGATCTGGATGAGGATGAAATCGCAGATGCCACTTCCGAAGATTATCTGAAGAAACTGACCTATGATCAGGAGCTTGCAGATCTGGAAGATCTGGAAGACCAGCTCCAGGAAATGCTGGAGTCCGGCTATATCCAGGCAGAAGCCGCCGGGATCGTGGGAACCATCAATGTGGCAGATGATACGGTTTCCGGTACTTCTGTGACAGATACTTCTTCGACAGACAGTTTGGGAACCGGATATGGTGCCGGTGCTATGGTATCAGGCGGGAAGTCAGTGAGCGCCATCCTGCTCAGTGCATTTGCGGATATCATAAGTGATGGCACAGAGACTGACAGTTCCGAAACATCAGCCACCACTCAATCTGCCTCAGATTCCTCCCAAGAAACTTCCGAAAAAATATCTGAGGAAGCTTCAGAGACAGAATCGGAAGGCAGCAGTGAAGAAGAAAGCAAGGATTCTTCAGACAGCACCTCCTCCACTGAGGAAGAAACGGACAGTAAGTCTTCGACCGACACAAGCCCCACACAGACCAGTGGAAATAAGGGGACGACATCCGGGACAAAGAACAGCAGCACAGACCAGTCATCCGTAACCCGAAATGCTTCCGGCAGACAGGGGGGCGCAGCAGCAGGAAATGCAGCGACATCCGGCCAAAGCTCTTCCGCAACAAGCGCAGAGACAACTGCGGAGTCCAATACCATCGCAGATATCGAGATGGTGAATGCCTTTGTCTTGAATTCAAACAGTAAGATGCTGGTTACCGTTTCCGTTGACGAGGCGGATATCGGATCCGTCCAGGAAGGCCAGTCGGCGCAGGTTACCATCACTGCACTTTCTGAGGAGACTTTTCAGGGGGAGATTAGTGGGATCAGTAATGTTTCTTCCTCATCGGGAAGCTCTGTAAAATACGAAGTAGAGATTACCATAGATAAGGCGGATAACATGTTGACCGGCATGAGTGCTTCGGCAACCATATATATCGATCAAGCGGAAAATGTGGTGACTATCCCCTCTGCTGCTATCCAGGAGAAGGGAGGTAAAGCCTATGTCTATACCCAAAAGGATTCTAATGGGAACTTAAGCGGGGAGACAGAGGTGACAACCGGCCTTTCAGATGGCAATCAGGTGGAGATCAAAGAGGGACTGAGCGAAGGAGACACAGTTTATTATGAGGTCTATTCCTCCAATGATTCCGAAAACAGTTCGAAGGAGATGAATTTCGATAAGATGGGAGATTTCGGAGGAAATCATAGCGGCGGGAACGGAGGCCCGGGCAATCCCCCATCCGGATCCCCGGACAGAAGCAACTAAATCAGATGCCTGGAAATGATGAGAGAAAAAGCAGGAGGACATAAGATGAATACCATAAGACAGCAGGAATCCGCCTGCGGAAAGAAACCGGTTATAGAGTTGCATGACATATGCAGGTATTATGAACTTGGGGGAGAGACGGTGAAGGCCCTTGACCGGGCATGCCTCACTATCCGTCAGGGGGAATTCGTGAGTATTATCGGACCTTCCGGCAGCGGAAAGTCCACCATGATGAATATCATCGGATGCCTGGATCAGGCAGATTCAGGAGAATACCTTTTAAATGGCCTGCCCATCGAAGAATACGGAGAGAAGGAATTAGCCTTCATCAGAAATGAACAGATTGGATTTGTATTTCAGCAGTTCAACCTCATCGGCAGTCTTACCGCCTGGGAAAATGTGGAGCTGCCCTTAATCTATCGGCGCCTTCCTCTTTCCAAAAGAAAGAAGGAGGTAGAAAAGGCTCTGGAAAGGGTGGGACTGGCAAAAAGAAGGAGACATCTTCCCTCAGAACTGTCTGGCGGCCAGCAGCAGCGGGTTGCCATCGCAAGAGCTTTGGTAACAAAACCCTCCCTGTTTCTGGCAGATGAACCCACGGGAAACCTGGATTCCAGAACCGGGGAGGAAATCATGGACCTCTTCCATGAACTACACCAGCAGGGGAATACCATTGTTCTCATCACCCATGATGAAGATGTGGCCAGACAGGCAGAACGGATCATTCGAATTCATGACGGCCTGGTATCAGAAGCTGCAACGGAGGTGATTGCATGATGTTCAAAGAGTCTCTCCGCATGTCGATTAAAGCCGTTACATCCAACAAGATGCGGTCTTTTCTTACTATGCTGGGGATTATCATCGGTGTTATGTCCCTGATCGTCCTGGTCTCCATTGTAAATGGCGCTAGGGATTCTGTCACAGATTCCATCAATTCCATGGGGACCAACACATTTACCGTGCGAGTTAGCGACGATAAGGGTAATCCTCTGGCCCTGTCAGAGCTAACGGAGATTATAGAGGAAACGGAGTCGGTCAGTGAGATTTCTGCCACGGTCAGTGATCAGGTGGAAGCAAGGAATCTCTCTTCCCAGATTAAAAAAAGGGATTCCTCCGAGGAGGCTGAGACGGTTAATGTAACCGGAACCAATGGGTCATATGCCAACATTATGGGTCTGACTCTGATGTCAGGCCGATATTTTAATATCACGGATGTGGAGAATCACACGAACGTAGCCGTGATCAGTCAGGACCTGGCGGAGGATGTGATGGGATCATCCCGGTGCATAGGGGAAAACATACAACTCGCCGGTGTTTCCTATGAGATCATTGGTGTAACGGAATCCTCTGATTCCGGGAACCGTAGGGGAGGGAACTCCAGCAGTTACCGGTCCTATGAAGCCTATATCCCATATACATCCCTCCTGCGTCTGTCGGATTCCGTCTCATCTGGAGTCGCTTCCTTTGTGGCAGCAGCAGGATCTGAGGAAGAAATCGACCGGGCGGAGACAGAACTGACCAACTGGATGCTGGCCAGATTCAGCCAGGACAGCGATGCATTTACCATCCAGAACCAGTCTGAGATTGCGGAAACCATGGAAGAAGTACAAAACACCATGGCCATGATGCTGGGAGGCATCGCCGGTATCTCACTGCTGGTGGGAGGAATCGGAATTATGAATATTATGCTGGTTTCCGTGACGGAACGGACCCGGGAGATCGGGATTCGTAAAGCCATCGGTGCCAGCCACACCACCATTATGCTTCAGTTCCTGATTGAGGCCATAATCTTATCCCTGATGGGATGTTTGATAGGCATCATTGGATCTCTTCTGCTCATCCAGATCATCAGCCTGATCACAGGAACCGGCTATCATCTGGCATGGAATGTGGCAGGATTCTCTGTCCTGTTTTCCAGTGCCATCGGAATCGCCTTCGGCTTGTATCCGGCCGGCAAAGCCGCAGGAAGAAATCCTATCGAAGCACTTAGATATACCGGCTGACAAAAAAGGACTGCCACCTAAGGTGACAGCCCTTTTT
>JBGVCE010000253.1:0-5823 GCA_045226235.1 Anaerobutyricum sp. | reverse complement strand
TACAGGCAGCTCCTGCTGCTGCAAATGTCTCCAGATACTGTTGGGGGTTTTTTATCATCAGGTGTGCATCCATAGGTTTCAGGTTGTTTATATTTTTATGAAGGTATTCCAGATAGTCCGGTCCGATTCCATAACTTGGAACATACACACCATCTTTGATATCCATATGCAGGTAGTCAGCATTCTCGTTAATTATTCTAACCTGCTCTTCTATATGGAATAGATCACAACAACCGACAGAAGGAGCGATCATCAGTTTTCTATTCATGCCATCAGTCCTTTCTTTTTTATCTCCAACTTAAGGTTATGTAATCATTCAGTCTTCAAAATCATAATGGAAGATGACCTTGATCGCTTCCTTGGCAGCCATGGCATCAAAACCTTTCTCGTACTCGGAAAGACCCAGGCGGTGAGTAATCATAGGCTGTACTTTGATGGCACCGGATGCCAGCAAGCGCAGAGCATGTCTCCAGGAAACATCATCGTAAGCCATATGGCCGATGATACTTTTGTTCCAGGAAGTGATATCATTGATGGAGAACTCCAGAGGTTTGAATCCCATACCCACACGGACGATCTCTGCATTCGGCCTTGTCATCTCGATTGCCTGCTTCAATGCGATGTTGGCACCGGAACATTCGATTACCAGACCCAGGTTATCTCTGCCACAGATCTCTGTACAGCGTTTTACCACATCTTCTTTGGAACCGTTTACCACGTGGGTGGCACCAACTTCAAGGGCTACCGGGAAGCGGGTCTCCACATCCTCGTCCAGACCAACCATGACGATGTTTACCGCACCCATGATCCTGGCAATCTGCACGGAGAACAAACCAAGAGGACCGGTACCGAATACCACAACATCCTGACCCGGAAGGAGGTGTGCCTGCTGAGCCACTGCTTTATAAGCATTACAGATCGGGTCAAGAACACAGGCTTCTTCGTATTTTACATTCTCAGGAATCTCCCAGATGGCATGTTTATGAATTCTTAAGATCTCGCCCGGAATCTTGCAGAGCTTTGAGAATCCGCCGCCCCAGGTATTGTTATCAAGACCAAGGTTTACTTTCTGTTCGCAGCAGAGGAAGTCTCCTCGCTCACATGCCGGACATACGCCACAGACATGGGCACTGTTATCGGATACCACTCTCTGTCCCACTTTCCAGTCTTTGACTAACTCGCCGACTTCGACGATCTCACCTGCAAACTCATGACCACGGATGGAATTGAACTTATCCGAACCGTTATCCACTCTCCAGTGTTTCATATCTGCTCCGCAGATCGCTGCAGCTTTGATCTTCACGATGATATCCTCCGGCCCGCAGGTTGGTTCCGGGACATCTCTCATAGTGTAACCGCCAAACTCTGTACCATACCTTACAATTGCTTTCATGTGTTGTCCTCCTTTTCTTCATTCCGTGTTTTAAAATGTTTGTTTTCTCTTTGCTTGTTTCTGTGTTTTTTGGTTTTTTCTGTTTTTTGTTTCTTTTATGATTTGTTTTCTTGTTTCTGACACAATACTATCATATAAATATAATAAACGCAAGTAAAATTTTTGATTTTCAAAGATTTTGTTGATTTTTCACAAATATGCCTCCTGCTTTTGTTTATTTTTTCAAGTTAAACCTGTGGTTTTCCTAAATCAATCTTTGTTTATCAAAGATTTCTATCTAAAATCCAAATTATTATCCAAATTTTTAATCTGATTTAATCCAAATAGGACTTAACCCAAATATATATATATATGCAAATGGGGATATAATACGAAAAGACTGTTCCGACTAGAGTATTACTTATAAACCCAACCCAAACAGTCTTTTATCTGCTTATATTTTTTCAATTATCTATATAAGAATATCTTTCACAAAACCAGGAAATCCTTCGCTTCAAAAATCATTTTTGATAATTGTTTTGAAAACAGATTCCTGTTATTAGTTTGACGAAACACATTCATTTATCCATGTTATGAAATTACTTGTTGAATCTCCGCTTCTTTCAGCCATCATATGTCCCTGCCCCCAGACAAAATTGTAATCCACTTCAGATCCATAGTTGGTTAGGGCAAGGGCCAGATTTGCTTCCGTATTGACGGCAGTATCGCTCTGCCACAAACCTGTATTTATCCTGAAGTATTTTGCCACATTTGCACTCTGATATCCTTCCGATGAGGAGAGAAGGTAGTAAAGAGGAGAGTACATATTCAGGCGGTAATCTACGGTATGACCCAATGCATCTTCCTTTTCCAGGTCCTCCGCATAATCGGTGGAATAGGATGATCCCATGTCACTTAGAATCTGTGCAAGGACGGAGTCAAAATGTGCTCCTTCCCCGTCGCCATATCCAAACAGGGTATTCTCTCCCTGGGATCCGTCAAGCTGGTCAAAGGCGGCAATGCCTTTTGAGGAAGTTTTTACAGCCTCGGCGAAATCCGATATACTGGTGATCGTCGCTGTATTTGTCTGTTCATCGTAGGTGACCCATGTGCTGTTTGCATTCAGGGCGTCGATATAATCTGCGGCCGTTTCAAAAGTTCCGGAGATAGAGATGCCGGATGAATTCTCTGTCCTTGAGATATCATCGGTCTGTGTGAAGTCCGTGTCATTTCCGTCTCCACCGTTCACATCCCCGGTCATTCCCTCCGGTTTCTGACCGTCGGAATCACCCATTTCAGGTCTGTCCCCACCGACTCCCCCGGGGCCGCCTCCCGTGCCTATACCGGCCTGATGCCCCTGGTCTGACGAATCCGCATCATAAGGGAACTCCGTATCGGACAGGAAGTTGTTCAGTGACTCCTCTATCACACTTTTCATATAGTCGTAATAAGTCCCAGACTGGTATCTTCCATCAGAGCTCTCTTCAAGGGTTAGACTGTTTCCTTCCGTATCTGTCAGTCCCAGTCCGTTTATATACTCTGCATATGCTGCCGTAAGGCTATCGGATATGCTCTGCTCTTCCTCGGAAAGGCCGGATCTGGTGGTCCCCATCATCCATTCATATGCTTCATCGGCAGAATCCAGGGAAGTGATCGGACACCATCCCTGAGAACCAAGCACAGCATCACTCACGCCCTGTACTGCCCCGATCGTCTCAAGGTAAGTCACCTACCCCCACTTCAAGTGGGGGTTTGCATCAGGCCCTCATAAGGGCCGATTACTGCTCACCATACTCATAGTACCATAGGAGGCTTTTTAATTGAATCTTTAACGATTCCTCTTACTCCATTCTCCCCAGCATAGCTGGGGGTTTAGTATTTTCAATTACTCTGGCTTTAGATTGCATAGAAGAAAATGGAGGCGGCTCCGCAAGATGCATGATAGCTGAAATATACTGAGGGTAACTTTTTGGATGGCAAAAGATAAGGCCAATTACTGATTCTTTGTAAATGGCCTTATCATAGTTTTGAGGCAGTTCTTTTCTTCTCTGGATCAGGAAGCTCCCCTTCTTTCTGACCAGTAATTAATAATCCTTTTGTTCATATAAAACAATCCTTATTCTGTGAACAGCTTCTCTCCTGTTATTACATTCTGGAAGATGGAAGCATACTTACCGTCAGCAAGTCCGTTTACAGATACGAGTGTCATATGTATGGCTTTCTTCGGCTTTGCTTCCTTCTGAAAAGTGCCAAGTCTGTTCATGAGCTTTTCATATTCACATCTATCCAATTCAAAGATGCCGTCCGTATATTTCATTTCACACAGATTTATAACGCCGTCTTTCCGATCAATTAAAAGATCAATCTGTGATCCCGGATCTGATGTCTCACTTCTCCAGGCATATTCAGCTGTATCAACACCGGCAATTCCAAGCGCCGTCTTGATCTGAAGAATATGGTTTATACAGCAGATCTCGAAAGCATTACCCCGCCATGCATTGTAGGAGGGAGAGTGGATATATTCCATCCAGGGCCTTCTCTTCCAGGTATTTACAAATTTCAGGCAGAACAGCACAAAAGAATCAACAAGCTGATAAAATGCTCCGTTCTTCGGCATTGTATAATTGGTGTACCGTCTGATAAAACCGCACTGTTCCAACTCCTCTAGATTCCTTGTCAGTGCAGATCCCCCGCCGATCGCTTTTACTTCGGAAAGTTCCTTCCTTGTTTTACCGTTTTTTGTTTCGGCAAGAGCCTTTATGATTGCCATATGCTTATCAGGGTTTTTAAACAGGGAGTAGAACAGCTCATGATACTCATCCTGTAGATCACCGTATGGCTTGAACATCAGCTCATCCACATTCTGTGCAAGAGAAAGGCGGGAATCAAGCAGATTCAGATAATAGGGAATGCCGCCAAAAATCATGTGGCATTCTATCATCTGTTCTCTGGTCATGACGATATCGTTATTCTCCAGAAGGTCACTGCACTCCTTAAGCGTAAAAGGAAGAAGCCGGATCCGTCTGGTGACACGATTATGAAAGCCTTTCCGTTCTTTCAACATATGTTTGATGATCCATGACGTGGCTGACCCGCAGACGATCAGCATCAGATCCTGCTGTGACGATGCCCAGCTGTTCCAAAAGTATTCCAAAGCACTTTTTAAATCCGATCGGGCCGTATCCATCCAGGGCAGCTCATCAAGAAAGACGACCCGCCTCCCGCTCACCGGATCCCTATAGACATTTTCTTCTTCAAGGAGTTTCTTAAGCCTCATAAAGGCTTCAAACCAGTCCTTTGGGGCTTTTTCTTCAGTACATCCATAGGTCCGTAAACTCATATGAAATGCTTTTAACTGTCCGGCGGTTTTTTCATCTGAAAGGCCGGTCGCATAAAAAGAAAACTGCCCGTTAAAGTATTCCTTTACAAGAAATGTCTTTCCGACACGCCTTCTTCCATAAACGACGACAAATTCAGGCCGCTTTGATGAAAGACATCTGGATAGGACGTCCTTTTCACGATTTCTTCCTATGATCTTCATAAGCCACATTCTCCTTATAATTTGCCAAACTATTAAAAAATTTATTATTTTGGCAAATTATAGCTATTTTTATACTTATAATTTGCCATTTTATATTAAATCTAGCATACATGATTCCATTTTGTCAAGAAATCCTCCCTTAGAAAAAAAGGAACAGCACATAATTGTGAACAGTCGGAAAAAAAGTTTGATAACCTTTTTTGAGTTCGCAACTTTTTTCCGTGAAACTAAATTTTAATGTTCTCTCTGATTGTTGGAATCAACCATGGCAAACACACTATAAGCCCCTTCTTAGCAATTACTAAGAAAAAGTAAATGAACAAAGAAAACGACAGACGAATAAGTTCATAAATACTTATTCTCTGTCGTTTCTTTGTCATAATCACGGATTGAATTCGAATCTTCTAATTTCAGTTTAGGAGCACGAATCGAACATATGTTCGATTTCTATCAACTTGCACTGCTTCTCAAAACGCCACTGTTTATGCGGTTCTCCGAAGATTTCGAATCAAATCCAGCCAAGCAAAATATTGTATTTTTCAGTATATCTGCTAATAACATTATTATTCAGACTAAGAGAAATAATTAGCATCTGGATATACTGTACAACGAAAATCGGTTACCATTCCTGGAGATAAAAATATAGGAATGATCAACAATATTAGATTGATTGGATTGATATAATTATAGCATCAGAACATAGGTTTGTCTATTAATTCTGGCTACTTCTTTATCGTCCTGTTATTGCAACTGGCTCCAAATAGAAAAGCCCTGTATTACTATCAAAAGATACAACTTTTGCAATAATATGTACATTTAATCCTATCATGCTGTGCCTGAGAGATTGCACCTTTCTCCAGAAACTGATCCAGAAGAGCCTTCTGCTTAAGATACAACTGATGGTTTTTCT
>JBGVCE010000252.1:0-5162 GCA_045226235.1 Anaerobutyricum sp. | reverse complement strand
TTCTAAAAAATAATGAATTTTGGTCATTTTTTGATTTGTCTCGATATTGACTTTTCTCATGGATTGGGAAATAATAAAATAAGGTTGCAAACAGGTTGGAAATAAGCTTTTAATATGGAGAAAGGAGATGGATTTAAGATGCGAAAAAAAATAGAAGAAAACAAATTACAGAAAAGAAATGCCCTCTTCCAGTCCTCTTTTGACCTGTTTCTAAACCATGGATTCGGCAAAACTACCATCTCCGATATCGTCAAGAAAGCAGGCCTGGCTAAGGGAACCTTCTACTTATATTTCAAAGATAAGTATGATCTGAGGGATAAGCTGATCACCCATATCACGGGGCAGTTATTTGAAGATGCTCACCAGGAAATGATCGAGCATCCCAAAGATGATGATTTTGAATCAACTGTCATCCGGGTCTGTGATTATTTTGTAAAGCGCTTTGAAGACGATCCCAAACTTCTTCGCTTCATCTCGAAAAACCTAAGCTGGGGAATCTTTAAAAACGCTCTCAGCACCGATGTTCCGGACGAAGATATACCTTTCTTCAGGTACTATAACGAACAGATTAAGCAATTCTCGGTACGCTGTGAACAGCCGGAGCTGATGCTCTTTACCATCATCGAGCTGGTGGGGTCTGTAAGCTACAGCTGTATCCTATACAAACAGCCAGTCACTATGCAGGAATACCTGCCCTACCTCCACCGCTCCATCCGGGCAATCCTCGCCGCCTATACTGTAACTGAACATGATGGAAATCTTCGATTTATCACAAATGAAGTAGAGGGATAGATGGATATTGGAGAGCGCCTTTGTACCACAGGAAAGAAAAGTACGGTTAATACTTTTCTTTCCGAGGAACAACGAAGCTCGACAATATCATCTATCCCTCTATTATTTAACGTTTAACTCTTTTTACTGCATAATCGCCTTATTAATATAACTAATCAGCGATGCATTTTCATTTCTGACTGCCGCACCGTAATGCTGGCCGGCGAATCTGGCATCCAGAATCTTTGTGGAACTGTCCACATATCCGTTCAGGATGCTGACATCCACGGACATCACATCGATATTTCCTTTCTTCAAGGCTGTGAACAGCTGATCATATGATTCATATTCACAAAAGATCGGAGATACCTTAATGGTATTCATGGTCTCGATATAATTAATAAAGTCGGTTCTGGTGGTGGCATTTCTCGGGACACCGACATATTTTCCGTCCAGGTCAGCGATGGACTTGATGTCACTGCTTCCAAGACTGTTAAGATCCTTGTCTTTTCCACTGTAACGAACCATCAATCCCACATAATCCGTATAATAACTGTTTGATAAGGTGAATCTCTCCCCACGTTCAGGAGTAATCGTGTAAGTAGCAATCATACAGTCGATATCCCCGTTTTCCAGGGTCTCTTCACGGTCTGCTACTGTCACGCCCTTAATCTCTACCAGATTCTGTTCTTTTGCCTCATCGGGACTCACATCGAAGATGAGAGCGGCGGTTTTATATGCCAGCTCCACTTCCAGGCCTGACCAGCTGTCCGTCTCCTCGTCATACAATCCAAGTCCCGGAACATCCATCTTACATCCTACGATCAGATGACCACGGTCCCGGATGCTCTTGATAAAATCATCCTCTTCCAGAACGATTTCTTCCGTCCCGGCCTGATTTTGGTTATCGGCCGGTTTATTCTGTGTATCACCGGTGCCGGTGGAACTACAGCCGTTAAGCATGAAGACAGAACCCATGAGGATCGTCATAAGAACTGCTAATCTTCTCTTGATCATATCATCTTCCTTTCTCATTACTTATGGCTTGCAGGAAACCATCCTAGGGTTTACATACCGTCCCCGGTTATTCCTGGGCAACATCCGCACTGTAGAAAACTTCTTTATCCAGATCCCCGTTCTGTGCGGCAACGATCGTGGTACAAACAGCATCACCGGTAATATTAACGGCGGTACGAAGCATATCCAGGATACGGTCGATACCCATGATCAGACCGATGGCCTCAACCGGAATACCTACGGAGGTGAATACCATGGAGAGGGTTACCAATCCTACGGAAGGAATACCGGCTGTACCGATGGAAGCCAGTGTGGCAGTAGCGATAACGGTAAGATATCCCTTCAGGCCCAGATGCATACCGTATGCCTGGGCAGCAAATACTACTGCACAGCCCTGCATGATGGAGGTACCATCCATGTTGATGGTAGCGCCAAGGGGAATCGTAAAGGATGCAATCCTTCTGGATACACCAATCTTCTCATCCAAAGTATCGATGTTCATAGGAATCGTCGCATTGGATGTGGAGGTGGAGAAGGCGAAAGCCATAACCGGGAAGAACTTCTTGAGGAAAACCATGGGGTTGAGCCTGGTAAATATAACAAGCAATACCATATAAACCACAAAGCATTGCAGGGCCAGGCCGATAACCACACTGCCCATGTATTTCAGCAGCGGCAGGAAGGCATTGAAGCCTAAGTTGGAGAATGTTCTGGCGATCATACAGAATACACCGATTGGAGCCAGGTTCATAACCAGCAGGGTCATCTCCATCATAAGGTCATTCATCTGATTGATAAAGTTGGAGATAAGATTAGCTCTGTCTCCCATCTTTGCAAGCAGAATACCTACGATCAGAGCAAAGAGGATAATCTGCAGCATGGTACCGTCAGCCAGGGACTTGACGGGGTTCTCCGGGATGATGTTAAGAATAGTATCCGCAGCGGAGGTTGCCTCTGCCGTGGTAACTTCTGAGGCTTCAATGGAAGCCATATCAAGACCGAGTCCCGGTCTGATAATGGTTGCCACCGTGATGGCTACCGTTACGGCAAGAGCAGTGGTACACAGATAGAAGCCGATGGTCTTTCCGCCCACCTTACCGAGAGCTTTGGTATCTCCGATGGCGGAGGCACCGCAAACCAGAGAACAGAATACCAATGGTACAACGAGCATCTTCATCAATCGGATAAAACCATTACCGATGACATAGAAGATACCTTCTACAAATACCGTATCTCTTATATAGCCATGTGGGATGGCCAGGTTAAATATAACACCCACAACGAGACCCACCAACAGACCGATAAAAATCTTGGTGGTCAGCCCTAATTTCTTTTTTTCTTTACCTGCCATACACTAGCCCTCCCTCTTTAAACTGTTAATGTAATTTTCAAGGTCCACATGCCATTCCGGCATCTGATAGACACCCGTGATCTTCATCATCAGGTTATCCAGAAGGGTAGATACTACAGCACTTCCCGCACCTGAGGTTGCCTTAGCCAGAGTCGGATCGTAGCCTGCCATAGTCAGGATTGTATTAGCCAGCTGGTAGCGGGTGCAGAGACCTTCACTGGCCACATGGTAGATACCATACTCTTCTTCAGGAATCATTTTGATGATGAAATCAACGATACGGTTCATATAAGTAGGGGAACTGATCCTGTCGATGGCTGCATCGAAGCTCTCACCTTTTTCTGCTTTAGAAAGTACATAGGAAACATAATCTTCCACATCTTCCCCATATACCCAGGAACTACGGATAATCAGATGCTTGGTATTCAGATCCCGGACAAAATTCTCACCGGCATATTTTGACTGACCGTAAACCGATTTCGGAGTTGGAATATCAAACTCATTTTTGGGATAATTGTTCTCCCCCGAAAATACATCATCCGTGGAAAGATGAATGATCTTGGCATTATTGCTGGAAGATACGGCAGCAAGGTTCCTGGCACCGATAGCATTCACTCTAAAAGCTTCCACCTTATTCTTCTCACAATAAGCGGCGTTGGATATGCTGGCACAGTTAACGATCACGTTAGGCCGGTAAATCATACAGGCCTGCTCAATCGCATCCAGATCTGTGATATCAACTTCTCTACCTGTGGATATTACTTTAAAATCTGTATCCTTTTTCAGTCTTTTTGTAAGCGCACGTCCAACTCTTCCGGAAGCGCCTACAACCCAAACAGTAGTTTTTAACATCTTCTTCCTCCTTCTGATAAAATGAATTTTCAGCTAACTCGTTCATTAATTAGTGACTAGTATTATAACATAAAACAAGGATTCTCTCAACATAATTCATAATAATAATTCTGTTTATTGCATAATTATTATATAATATTACCCATTTGCAGAAAGAAAACCGTAAAAACTTGTTCACAACTATGTTAGAAAACCAAGGAAGAATCTGTGATATATTATTAGTGGCATAATTATGAAAATAAGAAACAAGAGGTGCAGCTGTATTGAAATATTCCATGATGAGATATATCGAAGAATATAAGAATAAATCCTTCCATGAGTATCCCTTTAACCCGGTGGATGCCTTATTATTAAGCCAGTTGGCTTATCCCAAGATGGAGAAGATCGTACCCGGCTTCCGGGCTGACCACTACCCCACCTTGAAAGAGATCCATGAAGATCCCGATTATGAAGCTCTATTCACGGACCCTGTGTATGGACAGATGTACCATGAGATATTTGAGGAAATCTATGACAGCGTCCGGTATGGCGATATCCAGGCTTCCTTTTTTATGAAAGTATCCCGGAGAGACCAGGATTGTAATTTTGCCGCCATCACTTTCCGGAAAGGGAACCATAGCTTCGTGGCTTTCCGTGGGACGGACGGTAAGATAAATGCCTGGAAAGAGGATTTTAACCTTGCATGTGAGAAAGTAATCCCCTCTCAGAATCTGGCACTAAGCTACCTCAAAGGTGCTGCCAGAAGAACACAGGGCAAACTTATCCTGTCGGGACATTCCAAGGGAGGTAACATTGCCCTATATGCAGCTTCCAAGGCTCCCTTACGAATCCAGGACCGCATCCAGCGGATATTCAGTTTTGACGGAGTTGGTTTTCCCAGGAGTTTTTATGGTAAGAAGGGTTTTCAGAGAATCTCTGACCGGATCTATAAGGTGATACCCAGGGAATCCACCGTGGGTCTACTATTCTCTGACCATTGTAATCCCCGCATCGTAAAAAGTTATAAACACGGCCTGGTACAGCATGATCTCATGAACTGGAAGATCAAAGACGGGCGCTTCCAGTACTGCCGGAGCCTGAAGAGGTCCAGCAAGAACCTGGGAAACCGTCTGAACCGGTGGATCGGTTCTCTGACACAGACTGAAATACGGGAATATATTAACTGTCTCTA